>JAKPNC010000257.1 GCA_029548585.1 bacterium
GCAAGCCTCACGAGCGAAGAGAAGGTCAAGATAGCCGAACAGCTCGAAAGGCTCGGAGTAGATATCATTGAAGCCGGGTTCCCCATAGCTTCGCAGGATGACGCCAAAGCTGTCATGGTGATATCGGAGAGGGTAAAAAAACCGGTCATATGCGCCCTTGCAAGGTGCGTTGACAAGGATATCGGGGAAGCTCTGAAATCTCTCGAAAAGGCCTCCAGGCCGAGGCTTCACATATTCCTGGCCACCTCGGAGATACACAGGAAGTACAAGCTGAAGAAGGCGAAGGACGAGATAATAAAGATCGCTGTAGAAAAGGCGCGCTTTGCAAAAAGGCATATAGACGACATAGAATTCTCTCCGGAGGATGCGTCCAGGACCGAACCTGATTTCCTTCTCGAGATATCGAAGGCCGTTGCCTCGGAAGGGGTACGCACGATAAATGTGCCCGACACGGTAGGTTATTCCACCCCCGAAGAATACGGCTCACTTGTATCCTTCCTCAGGGAGAAACTGCCCGCCGGCGTGGTGATAAGCGTCCATTGCCATAACGACCTGGGCCTTGCGGTGGCAAACTCCCTCCAGGCAATATCAAGCGGAGCAAGGCAGGTTGAATGCACGGTCAACGGGATTGGAGAAAGGGCAGGCAGCGCGGCGCTCGAAGAAATAGTTATGAACCTTACGGTCAAAAAATCCTTTTACAAGATTGAGACAGGCATACAGACAAGGGAGATATACAGGACCAGCAGGATGGTCTCCTCCATGACGGGAATTCCCGTGCAGCCGAACAAGGCAATCATCGGGGAGAACGCGTTCAGGCACGAATCAGGAATACACCAGGACGGCATTCTCAAGTTCAGGGAGACGTACGAGATCATGAGCGCCGAGACCATAGGAATACCTGCCAGCGAACTGGTCCTGGGAAAGCATTCGGGAAGGCACGCCCTTAAGTCGAGGATCGAGGCCCTCGGTTTCCACCTTGACGAATCAAAGCTCGACATGGTTTTCGAAAAGTTCAAGAAACTTGCCGACAAGAAGAAGGATATAACCGATGTAGACCTTGAAGTCCTTACGGAGGAAGAAGACATGAGAACTCACGAGCCGACATACAGGCTCGATTATTTCCACGTACTCTCGGGCACTTCAACCATACCCAGCGCAACGGTCCGGATCAAGAAAGGAGATGAAGTAATGGAAGACGCCTCGAGGGGAGACGGCCCCGTAGACGCAATCTACAAGGCCATCGACAGGATAACCGGCTTCTCTCCCGTTCTCAGGGAATACAAGATAAACGCAATAACGGGAGGCAAGGATGCGCAGGGAGAAGTAATGGTGGCTCTCCAGGTTGAAGGCATGAACGTTGCCGACAAGGGGTTCAGCACGGACATCATCGAGGCAAGCGCAAAGGCTTACATAAATGCCATAAACCGCTACATCGCAAGGAAGGACATCTCAAGGAGAAAATACAAGGGCGCATGATAAGCCGGCCCCTGAAAACGAAGGAGAATCAAATGACACTCAGCCAGCAGATAATATCGATACATTCGGGAAAAAAATCTGTCACTGCCGGAGAATTCGTTGAAAGTTCGGTTGACCTGGTGCTTGCAAACGACATAACAGCTCCCCTTGCCATAGAGGAATTTCTCAAGTCCGGATCAAAGAAGGTTTTCGATCCCCGGAGGATAGTCCTTGTTCCCGACCATTTCACCCCCTGCAAGGATATAAGAAGCGCAGAGATGGTCAAGGTACTCAGGGATTTCTCGGCAAGGTTCGGGGTAAGGTTCTACGAACTCGGCAAGGTCGGAATAGAGCATGCCCTCCTTCCCGAAGAAGGGCTCACCAGGCCATGCGACCTTATTGTGGGAGCCGACAGCCATACCTGTACGTACGGAGCCGTCGGCGCCTTTTCTACGGGAATGGGCAGCACCGACATAGCTTCCGCCATGATAACAGGAAAGGTATGGATGAAAGTGCCATCCGCCATCAGGTTCAACTACCACGGAAAGAGAAACAGGTATGTCGGCGGGAAAGACCTGATACTCTATACCATAGGGAAGACGGGAGTGGACGGGGCATCATACATGTCCATGGAATTCTGCGGGGAGGTAATATCAAACCTTCCCATGGATGACAGGTTCACCATATGCAACATGGCCATAGAAGCCGGAGCCAAGAACGGAATAATAGGGGCCGACGACATCACTGAGAATTACATGAGGACCGTTGCCCCTGAAGCCGTGTCCTGCAACCTCGAGGCCGCAGGCGATTCCGACTACTGGAAGGTCGTTGACATAGACGTTTCAGGCATTGAGCCCCAGGTAGCTGCACCCCACCTTCCGTCAAACTCCGGGGATGCAAGAAAATATTCCGGTGTCAGGATAGACCAGGCGGTCATAGGATCCTGCACCAACGGAAGGATAAGCGACCTGCGCAGGGCCGCTTCCATACTCAACGGACAGACAGTCCACCCGGGGGTCAGGTGCATCGTGATCCCAGCAACCCCGAGAATATATCGGCAGGCTGTCAAGGAAGGGCTTATAGAAGTATTCATGTCGGCAGGATGCATAATCAGCCCTCCAACATGCGGTCCCTGTCTCGGAGGACACATGGGGGTACTGGCAAAGGGGGAGACCGCTATTGCCACCACCAACAGGAACTTCATTGGCAGGATGGGCCATGTGGAAAGTTACGTTTACCTCTCCGGACCTGAAGTGGCCGCTGCATCGGCGGTCAGGGGAAGGATATGCCATCCGGAAGAAATCTCGTAGTACGGCTCACTTTTGCCCGGAGGATTTAAAAACGGGAAGGGAAAGTTTCATGTGCACGGAATAGATCCTGATACAGAAGACAAGGGGCAGGGAGAGTGAAGCCGCCAGTGAAAAAGAACCCGAGAGCTTAAAAGCTGCAAGGAATACCAGGACTCCTGCAATCGAAGCAGTGGCATATATTTCCTGCCTGAGAATCATCGGCGCCTCTCCGGAAAGCGTATCTCTCACCATCCCTCCCACGACAGCTGTCACCACACCCATTACGGCGGCCACGGCTGCGGGATTTCCGGACAGGAGAGTTTTCTGCGCCCCTACCACGGTAAAAACAGCCAGGCCGACGGCATCGGCATAGA
>JAKPNC010000184.1 GCA_029548585.1 bacterium
GCGGAATTCACCCGACTTATCCAGGCCCGCAACCAAAGGCTCCAAGACTGAGCCCCAAAACACCGCCACCTTGGTTTTTGGTTTTCCGTCTTAATTCTCACGCACCTTGGCCTTTCCCTATCCCTCAAACCTGAATCTGTCAACCAGGGCGAGCATCCTTTCTTCCGTAAAGGCGGCCTTTACAAATTCGACATCTTCTTCCTCAAGAAAAGGCTCGACATCATCGAAAGCCCTGCTGAAATTAACTCTTCTACAGACTTCAACATAATGCTCCCTGAAGAGATCCGGCGTAAGGGAAGCACCCTCATCCAGCTTGCCGGACTGCTTCATCTTCTTCTCAAGATACTCGATCCTCAAAGGGACCTCCTGCCCCAGGTACCAGACCATGTCAAACCAGTCACGCCCCTTTACGCGGGATCTCCAGCTCCTGAAAAGGACGGCATGCATCTTTCCCGCAAAAAGATCCGGTTTCTGATAAGTCGAGACCAGAAAAGGCGCCGGCAACAGTATCTGCTCGGTCACAGGTTCCGGATGGCAGGGATCATCAAGATCTGTCTCCAGCCTCACCATGACCTTCTTGTGGGCATGGACAGGATCGATCGAATACTGTCCAGGGGAGTAATACCTCCTCCTGTTGGACAGGCTCTCCCTCAGCATCACGCTTACAAGCATCTTCGGGGTGCTCTGCCCCGGCTTCAGATCTATGCCGGAGAGCGAAAACCCGAAAGCATCCAGCGACTTTTTTACGGCAGGAACAAAGGGCTCCCATGAAAAAGTTTCACGCCCTTCAAGGCAAACAAAGTCAAGATCCTCGGAACTCCGCCTCAACCCGTAAAGGATCCTCAATGCCGTCCCCCCGTAAAAAACATTCTTCACGAAAAAACGCTCCCTGCTGAGACCGAGAAGTATCACTCTCTGAAGGTCTTCCCGAAGAATATTTTCCAAGCTTTGCATGGTATTCAAAACACATCTACCTTCCTTTCAGGGCCCTGGCAAGCGCATCTATCTTCCTCGAACGGTAACCCTCCGCTATCTCCTCCATCAGGATATGGTCCAGTTCCGAAAGAGCAGCCTCCTCTATCCTTAAATTATCCAGAAGATATTCACGCATCTCACCTATCACCGGGGAAAGGCCCTTCTCAAAAAAGACCTTGTCGGCCAGGGCTTTTTCGGGAGAAGCCATGGCAAAAAAGGTTACACCTTCACCGAAAGGAGCCTCGAAAGACCCAACTCCCCTGGGGTAGGCCCGGGCGGGAATATGTCTGTATGTAAAAACCCCTTCCGGGGTCCGGAATTTTTTCATCCTTGATGACGGAGAATTTCTCATGGCGATGGAGGTTATCTGCCTTGGCGATTCCGGGATAAGGTTGTGAAAGGCCAGTGCCCACTCCAGCGAAACATACGATGGCCAATAGGCACGGTTAGCAAGAACCTCGACAGGAAAAGCCCCCCGGCGGAACCTGGGCGCTATCACGTAAAGACCCTGCTTTATCCGGACAATGTACCCCCCCCGGACAAGATCCCGCAGTTTGCTCTTTGGATCCCCGAATTCCCGAAGGATCTGGATCGCTTCTGATGTATCAAAGATCACAGGGAACTTCAGCAAAAGCAAGGCATTGTTCCTCTTCATTGCAAACACCTCAATATCCTTTTGCGTTATAGCAAATGGCTTTAACCGCTACTTATTATAACGTTTTATGGTTATTCTTCAACCTGCCTCTTGGGCGGGCTCCGGCCGTCAAGTATGCAGCTGACTGAATAGAATCCACTCCCCGTAAAGACATTACGAATTGATGGGCCATCTCCCGGAGACCCCTCCCGTTCACCGTTTACGCCTTTAGGTCTTTGCTGTCATCCCGAATTCCTGAAAGGGATGAGGGATCTGGTTATAAAGCCCCTGCTGTCATCCCGAATTCCTGAAAGGGATGAGGGATCTGGTTATAAGCCTCTGCTGTCATCCCGAATTCCTGAAAGGGATGAGGGATCTGGTTTCGCATTTGGACCAGAACCAGATTTCCGCCGGTGGGCGGACGTTCCGCTTCGTCATTTCATTCCTCAGAATGACACCAATGGCTTGTCGTCCCGAGTCCGCCGGCTGGCGGAGATCTGGTCTTAAGAATTCTATCGACCCAGATTCCTCACACGCCT
>JAKPNC010000188.1 GCA_029548585.1 bacterium
ACGGGGCAAGGACGAATTAAACAATCTTGTGACCGGAAACAGTTATGTGTGGGTGACAGGAAAGGGATATCCGGTCACATGGTCCGGAAGCAGGCAGATTGAGGTTATCCTTGACAGGGAGAAATACAAGGCCGGTGATACCGTAACGGTTCTCGTAAACTCCGAGGTGGCCGACATACCCCTTCTCTTCAGCCTGGAACGGTCGAAAATATACCGGCAGCAGGTAGTCCGGCTTGAAGGACATTCGGGGCTCTTTGAGTTCAAGGTTGAGAAAGAACATATCCCCAACCTCTATTTCACCGTCACCGGTGTTCACGGCAAGAAATATTACACGTCAAGCAGGGTGATAAACATCTCGCCGGAAGAATATTTTCTGAACGTGGATATAAAAACCGACAGGGGAAAATACCTGCCCGGCGAGAAAGCGAGATACGGGATTACGACGAAAGATTTCAAGGGGACACCGGTCCCGGCAGAGATTTCCTTCGGGTTGGTTGACGAATCAATCTACGCTGTGTCAGACGAAATGGTCCCGCGGATAGAGGACTTTTTCTACGGGAAAAAACCCAACACGACAGCATCTTCTTATTCATTCTACGAATGGCTCTATGCCGGTGCCGGCAAGGACGGACTTGCCGACGGAATAAGAAGAAATTTCAGGGATACGGCGTACTGGAAACCGTACATTATCACAGGCAGAGACGGGTTCGCAAGCCTTGATATCACGCTTCCCGACAACCTTACTACATGGCGCGCAACCGCAAGAGGCGTCACGGCGGAAACGCTCGCGGGAACGGCCGTGCAAAAAGTGATATCTTCAAAACCCCTTGTGGCAAGGCTGATAACGCCTCGTTTTTTCGTGGAAGACGACAGGCTTTTCATAACCGGGGTAATACACAATTACACTGAAGAAACCCTTGCGCTGGAAGCCGGTTTGTCGGCGGAAGGAATTGAAATCCTTGATGCGCCGTCCAGGCGGATACAGGTTCCCGCAGGCGGTCAGGCAACAATAAACTGGCAGGTGAAAGCCGGCAACGGAGAAAAAGCCGTTATATCTCTCAAGGCATTATCCGAAAAGGCAGAAGACGCCATGGAATTGACGCTGCCCATACTGCCATACGGCCAGGAGGTGTTCCGGTCAAGAAGCGGCGAGGTTGACCCGGTATCGTCGGATACCTTTTTCATGTCCTCCTCCGCGGTACCCCGCACGGTAAAACTGGAAACTTTCATCTATCCTTCGATTGCGTCAGGTTTATTCCGAAACCTTGATTACCTTGCAAGGTATCCTTACGGATGCGTCGAGCAGACGATGAGCAGGTTTATTCCCCTCGTATACGTTGCCTCAACTCTCAGGAAAGCGGGGATCGAAGACCTTTCTTTCCTTGCAGACGACGCGGAAAAATTCAAAAAGATGCTCCTGGAAATGCCGGACATGGTCAGAACCGGGCTCTCCCGCCTGTATGCAAGCCAGAACGGCGACGGCGGCTGGGGATGGTGGACAAGGGATACCAGCAGGCCCTATACAAGCGCTTATGTTTTGTACGGGCTTTCTTTCGCAGGGAAGACAGGATACGGCGTCGACGCGGAAAGGATGAAAAGGGCGAAAACCTTTCTTAAAGGAATTCTTGAAAAAATAGATAATCCCGATGAAAGAACCTACATTCTTTTTGCCCTTTCGCAGTCAGGGGAAATACTGAAAAAAGAGATTGAAGAAATCTATGAAAAAAGGGCGGAGATTAATTCTTATTCTCTTTCACTGCTTACCCTTATTTATTCGGAACAGAAAGACAATGCAAGGGCCGCGGAACTTCTTGAAGAACTGTATGGAAGAAAATCCAGTCTCACCTCGTCCATGTCGTTCTGGAAAACGGAAAAAGAAGGATATTACAACTGGACAAACAACGACATAGAGACGACCGCGTGGGCATTGAAAGCCACCCTGGCAGTCGATCCCCGCAGGGAAGAAATCCCCGGCATCATCAGATACCTGCTCTGGCGCGAGAAAGCAGGTTTCTGGCGGTCCACTAAAGATACCGCGGTATGCGTGCTTGCCCTGACGGATTTCCTCAGGGCGGGAGACGAGCTGTCCCCGGATTATAGTATATCCCTGACGGCAAACGGGAAAAAAGTAACAGATACAAAAGTGACAAAAGATACGCTGAAACAATTCTCAACCGTAATCCCGACTCCTGTCTCCATGCTTGATCCCGGCAGTCAGAATGCCCTTACCCTTTCAAAGGAAGGAAAAGGCGCGGCATATTACACCCACAATCTAAAGTATTTCGAGAAAGGATCTTTCATCAAACCGATAAACGATGGATTCGGAGTCGACAGAAAATATTTCAAAATTTTAAAAGAGCCCAACGGACAGGGAGGTTATAAGGAAAGGCAGGAGGAGATGGGAGATACCGTCAGGGTTGGAGATATCATCAAGGTACAGATAACTGTTACAGGCAAGGATGCCTACAGGTATATCATGGTTGAGGATATGCTTCCTGCGGGATGCGAAGTCACTGACCAGGAGGACCCGTACGGATGGTATGCGCGCAGGGAAGTCAGGGATGAAAAAGTGGCGTTTTTTGCCTTTTCTTTCGGAAGCGAAGAACAGGGATTCACTTATCTGCTGAGGGCCGAAACCCCGGGCAGGTACCACATGCTGCCGGCAAGGGCTTCAATGATGTACCTGCCGGAAATATGGGGACAGTCAGCGGAAAACTTTCTTACAATTACGGAAAAATGAATAAACGGCTATGCCTGGCATGTGTTTTTCTAATGATCTGCGTAAACACCTTCTGCGAAGAGCAAAATAATCTTTTCCCTTTCAGATGGTCGTCATATACCACCTATTTCCAGGCAGGGCAGGAAAGGGCGAAAAATATAAGAATGGCCGTGGAAAAACTTGACGGTTTCATACTCCATCCCGGTTCGGAATTTTCTTTCAACGAAACGGTTACGTGGCGGATACCCCGTGACACGTTCGGATACGCGCCCGCCATAATAGACGGAAAACTTCTTCCCGCACCCGGAGGTGGGCTCTGCCAGGTATCCTCGACCCTTTACGCGGCGGTTCTTGCCGCGGGTCTGTCCGTCACCGAGAGGAAAAACCATTCAAGTACCGTGGGATATATTTCACCGGGACTGGATGCAACGGTTTCGTCTACTGATAACATAGACCTCAAATTCTGCAACAGGAACAGTCTTCCGTTTATAATAAGAGCGGAAATGAAAGACGGATCCCTGTCAGTTGTCTTATTATCCAGCTCCCCCCCTGGCAGGGAAGTCAATGTTTCAGTCAGCATCGATGAAACAAAGGGCCCTTGTATTAGCGTGATAACAACCCGCAGAACTCTTTCTGAAAACGGAGTTCCGGAAATAGAGATAATATCGCGTGACGAGTATATCCGTTGATATTCTTCACATTTCACAGTATATTAAAAGGAAGGGATGAAAAATGCCAGAAGAAATCAAAAGATACAGGATAAGGCCCAAAACATATCTGTGCCTTTACCCGGAGGAAGCCCTGTCTTCCGGAATAAGCACCTCGGAAGAAACTCTGGAAGAACTAACGCTGGTCATTTCCCAGGGTTTCGGCTATTCAATGTATGCAGTACTTAAAAATCTTTCAGAAGAAAAACTCAGAGAAATTCCCATTCATGAAAGGGGAGAGAAGGTTTTTGAAAACAGGAGAGAAGCGGTAAATTACATAAAACGCCAGGGCGGGGGAAATTTTTTATTATACGGCGTAACAGATTTAAAAATTTTTGATAGAAGAGAGGCCAAAATGGACGAAGAAAACTCTCTGAACGATACCATGGATGAATTGAAAAAGTTTAACGTTTAGTAACAGGAAACGGTTTTATGGCAGTATGGAGAAAAATTTGACATTTTTTCGGCATTAAGATAAAATGTGGAAAAAAGATGAAAACACACGGAAGATTTAAACTCTGGATTGAAAGAGAGATCCAGGTCAGGTTTGTTGTATATGCCATGATTTCGCTGGCCGTCGGGTGCATAATTGTAAGCATATCAACTTTCTACACTGTATGGATAGACGTGGGGGAAAAGATCCTTCACAACGATTCCGTCAACAACATATACACGGCTTCCCTGAACAAGTTCGTAGCGGTCACGCTGGTAATGATCATCATTCTCGCATTTCTCGCAACCCTCGGGATGCTCATGCTGTCGCACAGGATAGCCGGCCCGGTATACAGGATAAAAAAGATACTTAAGGAACTCCAGGAAGGGAAGCAGCCCACATTCACCCTCAGGAAAGGGGATGCGCTCAGGTCTGTGGCCGAGGAAATTGAAAAACTTGCCGTTCAGCACAGGTCGATAGGCGAAAGCGCCCTCAGGGTGGTGGAAACCTGGAAGAACACGGAAGTAAAGGATATGAGCCTTAATCTCGCTCTCAAGGAGCTCGAAAACAGAATCATATACCTTTCGATAGAACAGGAAAAAAAAGGAGGGGCAAAAAATGTCGAATGAGAAAAGAGGGTTCAGTTTCGTTGAAGTCCTGATATTCTGTTTCATAACCGTCATACTGGGAACGCTTGTCGTAAGCATGCTTTCAAACTCCAGGGAATTCTCCCGGACGGTTGGCTGCATAAATAATATGAAGAACATAACACAGGCTATAGAGCAGTTCCAGGGAGATTTCAGGGAAACTCCCGCATCCCTCTCGGATCTCTACCCCAAGTATATAACCAATAACAATATATTCAAGTGCCCCAACGACAGGGAAGAGGCCAACAGCTACGAACGCATCTACGTGGGGAGACCCAATACCGAGGCAGACGCACACAAGATGTTTCTTGCCTGCAACAGGCACCACAAGGGCAACAAATCCGTAGTGGCATACCTCTCCTACGCGGTTGATATCAACCGGAACCACAAGGTTACATGGGCAGGAATGCCCATAGAATATGGCCAGCTCTGCAACCCCGGGGTCATGGCCTTCGCAGACGGAACCAGGGTGGACATCAAGTCTGGCACGGCGGCCCCCCTTGCATCCTTCACTGGCAACCGGGACAACATCTACAGCATTATATACGTGCCTGACAAGACTAACACCACTCTTGAAATATCTCACAGCGGGGATTCCATGTTCGAGATAGTAACGCCTGCCGTGATAGCCGGTGTTGAGGGAACCGAGTTCAAGGTTACGACAATGTGGTTGGAAAACAGCGAGGGTTCTCCGGTCAGCACCACCAAGGTAGACGTGACGGGAGGAGCTGTAGTTGTCCAGGACAGAACCAATCCCGCTGAGGTAAGAATTGACAACACGATCGTCCAGCCACCCTTCAACGCCCTGGGATGGAGAGACGATGAACTGCCGCCCGGCCTCCAGGAAGAAGATCAAAACCACCCCGGAAGGCGCAACTTCGTCTCAAGGCGACCCAAGAAACTCGGATTTTCCTGGCACTGATCCTTAATGGCCTGTACATCAAGTGATGAAAGGTATACTGGCAAGAATACTGTATTCCCTCCTTTTGGCCCTTTCGGTGGTATTTTTTTTTCAGAAAGGTTACCTTGAAAAAGCCGAACTGGTATTTTACGACTGGCGGCTCAGCAGATTCGCGGAAGAATCTTCGCCCGTTGCTCCCATGGTGATAGTGGGGGCGACCGAAAATTTCCAGATGAAAACGGGCCAACCCCTTTCAAGAAAATCCTATGACCTGCTTCTGAGCAAACTTGAAAAGGGAAACGCGGGAGTCATAGGCTTCGATATATTTTTCCCGCATGCAGACGATACAGACACTGCGAACCTCATTTCCTCGATAAAACGCTCTGAAAAAGTTGTGCTTCCCGTATTCTCACCGGTAAAGCTGGAAAACAGAAATGGCATATTCTACCCTACCAGCGAGATAAGAAGCAGTTCTGACCAATTCAATTCTGCGGCGGCTTCTCTCGGCCACATAAATGTTTTCCCTGACAGGGACCAGGTGGTAAGAAAGATCCCGGCCTTCATCCAGCACGGGAAAACAAAATTTCCCCAGATATCCCTCGAGATGGCCAGGATATACCAGGGAAAAGAGAACCTTATTTTCAGACATCCCCGCCTTATCCGGCCTCCGGCAGGCAACATCCCGGTAAACCTGGACGGGACAATTTACATAAGGATGCTCTCACAAAACGAGATCAAAAAGTATTTCATCCCATTCGAGGATGTCCTCGTGGGAAAGTACCCTGAGAAGAGGTTTAGCAACAAGGTTGTCATAATCGGGCAGACCATAGTGGGCGCAAAGAACGCAGACCTCATCCCCACGGCCCTCGGCACTCAGTTCGGAGTACTGGTCCAGGCATCCTGCCTGCATAACGCGTTAACCGGCGGATACATATACCGGCTCGACACTTTCACCGTATCTCTGATCATGCTTCTATGGGCCGTGGTAACGGGCATAATGTTATTCTCCCCCATAACTTCTCTCAACACGTTCTCCCTCCTTGCTTCCGGGGGAGCGCTTGCCTTCGTATCCACCAGGGTAATGGAAAGGTACGGGTTATTCCTCGATACTGTACCCTTTTTTGTCATTTCCATCTCCTTGTACTTTTCGTCTGTGATGTACTCCCTGATAATGGCCCTTAAAAGAGTAATAAGTAAAGAGAGCGCCCTCAAGGTTCTCGGCGATGTCGAAAGAGAAATAACCAACATGCTGAGCCCCGGAGAATTCTCCTCCGGCGCCAGTGGGACGGTCTTCTCGGATTTTGAAGGGGAGGCCCTGGTCAAACAGACCCCGGAAATAACTCTCAAAACCATCCTGGCATCAGTCGGCATACAGCATGGCGCCCTCGTGATCTCTTCCTCTCCGGGCAAGTACCAGGTCATAGCGGAAGAAGGTGACACCACTTCAAAACCGGAGGTGGCGGAATCGGTGAGAGAAGCGCTCAAGAAGAAAGAACCCCTTATTCTCAACAGGATACGTCCGTCAAGCGGGCTGTCCCGGTACGGGATAAGGAACATTCTATTCCTGCCTGTTATATCCCATCCGACTCTCAAGGTTCTCGGGGTATTCATAAATAAGGAATACGCTCCGTTTTCAAAAAATTCATACTTTTCAAAAGATGATCTTCCGGTAATAAGCTCCCTTGCCCTCCAGTCCCTGATAGCAATACAGAATGCCAGGCTCAATATTACACTTAAGGAGACCCAGCTTGAAAGCATATTCCGCCTATCTGTTGCAATAGAATACAGGGACAGGGAAACCGGTATGCACATACACAGGGTAAGCGAATATGCCGGCATAATAGGGGAAAACATCGGATTGAGAAGCAACGAGATAGAGCTTATTAAGAGCGCCATGCCTCTGCATGACATAGGCAAGATAGCGATCCCCGACAGGGTTCTGCTTAAACCCGGCAAGCTGACGGAGGAAGAAAGGGAGATAGTCAAGAAACACCCGGTTTTGGGCGCAAGTATACTGGAGGGTTCAAAATCGCTCGTGTTAAAGGTTTCAGAGATAATAGCCCTATACCACCACGAAAAGTATGACGGCACGGGTTACCCTTTCGGACTGAAAGGAAACGGCATACCCCTTTACGGAAGGATAGCCTCTATAGCCGACATATTTGACGCTCTTTCATCAAAAAGGATCTACAAGGAAGCTATGAGTTACCAGGAAAGCAAATCCCTTCTCATAAAAGAATCCGGAACGACCTTCGATCCGCGGCTTGTCCAGTCTTTCCTCAAGGACGAACCGAGGATAAAAAAGGTAATGGAAACGTACAGGGAAAACTGAGAGACTACCAGGAGAAACTAATGAAAAAAGTAAGGAAACCGGTTGTTGCCGGCTACTTTTATCCGGGAACCCGTGAAAATCTTCTGAAGGTGCTCGAAAACTTCGTGAACAGGCAGTCGATACGGGAAGAATGCATTGCCGCCATATGCCCCCACGCCGGTTATGTTTTCTCCGGCTCGACAGCGGGCATGGTCTTCAGCAGTATTGTCATACCGGAAACGGTCATCATCCTCGGACCCAACCATGGCGGGTACGGAGAGCCTTATGCAATGGCGGAAGCCGATTGCTGGTCGACCCCCCTTGGAGAAACAGTCTTGAACAGGGAGATATCAGACAGGCTGAAAAAGGAAAGCCGATATCTCCAGTATGACGATATTGCACACAGGGAAGAACATTCAATCGAAGTACAGCTTCCCTTCATCCAGTTCCTGAACCCGGAAGCGTCAATAGTGCCCATAAGCCTTTCCGGTCAAATGGAAAATCCGGCATGGGTGGAAATAGGCGAGGCGATTGCCAGGGTTGTGTCAGGATGCGGCGGCACGGGAAAAACGATCATCGTGGCAAGCTCTGACATGAACCACTACGAGTCGCAGCAGGTGACCGAAGAGAAAGACGATTATGCCATACAGGCAATCATGGCCCTGGACGAGGATCTTCTTCTCGAAAGAATTTCAGAAAAAAATATCTCGATGTGCGGATACGGGCCGGTGATAACCGCAATAGTGGCGGCGAAAGGACTCGGGGCGAAAGAAGCCCTCCTGGTTGAACATACTACCAGCGGGTACAAAAACAGGGATTACTCACAGGTGGTAGGTTACGCCGGAATCACCATAAGGTAGAAGGATATGTTCATTCTCTGGTCTACATGGCTGGCAATTCTTTCACTCAACAGCGTCCTCTTTTCCATGTCAGTATCACGGGAAGAGAAGACTTCCTTTTTCATCCTTTCTTCATTGATCTTCTTTTACTGCCAGGTAATAGGGATCTTCACGATCCTGGGGTTCTTCGGCATGCTGCACCCGGCTTTCATCACGGCCGCCTTCCTTCTTGTCACATTCCTCCTGGGACTGGCGCGGAGAGGCACGGGGACAAAGATCCTCATGAGAAGTATGGGGTTTCCTCCATTATACGCATTTCCCTTTTTGGCCGTAGCCGCTTCATACTGCCTGAATGCCTACTACCGGATGCCGATGCCTCCTCTAACAACCGACGGTCTTCTATACCACCTTCCTTTCGCGGTGGAATTTGCCAGGTCAGGCTCCACGAAACTCGTACCTCTCTACTTCGTTGACGTATCCATGACATATTATCCGCAGGGCGGCAGCATGCTCTACCTGTTCACACTCTTCTCGGGAAAAGAGTTCCTCTTCAAGTTCGTCCAGGCCCCCTTCGCCCTTATCGGCGGAATCGCCCTTTATGCCATGGCGGAAGAGAATGACCTGCCTCCCCTTCTCGCGATTTCAACCTTCTGCATTTTTACCCTCATCCGGCCTGTCATAAAAGAGGCTTTTCTTTGCTACGTGGACCTCTTTTCGGCCGCCGCTTTCCTCTCGGCGCTCTGTTCCATATCTTCCCCTGACAGGAAACGGCTGCCGCTGGCCGTTCTCTCCTCTGCGCTTCTCATGACATCAAAGAATTTCGTACTCATATTCCTTCTGCCGCTCATACCCTTTTTCTTCACAGTAAAAAATGGGCGGACAGCCCGCAGGTATCTCGCTGGAAGCGTTATATTTTTCATTCTGGTCGGTTGTTTCACGTACATAAGAAATCTCGTCCTTACGGGCAATCCCGTATACCCGGCAACCGTTTCAGCCGGAAATTCAACTCTTTTCCATGGTTTATTCTCTTACGACAGGAAGCCTTTCGGAGAAGCGCTTGCCGGACTTTGGAACCTCTTTTTAAGGCCCGTAACCAGCACCGACCCGGCAGGTTCCGTTTCGGCCTTATTCTTTGTTTCTCTTCCGGTGTCACTGGCTATCTCCTTTTTCAGGAACAGGCGGCTTTTTTACGCCTTTCTCGCCATTCCTATATCATTCCTGCTTTACATGGCGGCGATACCCCCCGGCTACCACCAGGTCAGGCATCTTCTGCCGGTTTACTCTCTACTCTCCCTTTCCCTCGTCTACCCTTTCAGGTATGCCGGCAAACTCGCCTTTGCCTTACCCCTGATATGCCTCTATTTCCTGGCCGAAAGCCTCGTTTCAGTCTCGCAGTTGCTGGAATGTTTGATTCTTGCATCCATACTCTTTTTCCCATTCTTATTTCTTTCGAGGAAGAAAAGGCATGCCCTCTCCCTTGCCGTGCCTGCCCTTTTCATCGCAACATTCCTGGCATGGTCTTTCACAATAGCGTCAGACATTTATGAAAAGGTAAAAACTGAAACATGGAAAAATTTCTACGGCAAGGAAGCCGAAGCCTGGGAATTCGTGCAGGGAAACTCCGGCGGGGGCAGGAAAATAGCCTATGCAGGGGAATTTCTGCTTTATCCGTTCTATGGAAAAAACTTTGAAAACGATCTATTCTACCAGTCGGTAAACGGTTCAGAGACGCTTCCTGTGCACCGATACGGCAAAAGCAATATTCGTTTCACAGGAGGGGAAGCGGCCTTCCTTTACAGGGAAAATCCTTCACTGGAAGCATGGCTCACAGGACTCAGGGAGAAGGATACAGACTGGATAGTGATAAGGAAAGGCAAGCCTCTCGTGGAATATGAATGGACAAGCGGCAACGAAAGGATTTTCAGGCTCATATTCTCAAACGAGGTTGCAGACATATACTCGTTTGGAGACCCGGCAAGAAAGAAATAAGTTCTTTAAGGAAACTTTGCGGAGGCTTTATATATGAACATAAGACACGAGGAAGAGATAAGGGAAGAAGCATTGATGGAGACAGCGAGGAAAATGATGGTAGCTGCAAGAACGGCTCCCAAGGCCAGGGGAAAAGACAATATAGTCATGGCTCTTCTCACACGGGAAGGTATCAGGCAAGTTTCCGAGAAGATCCGCGAAATGGCCGCTGAGAAGAACCTGCCGGCCTTTTTCCTCAGGGATGCAGAGAACATCCTGTCGGCCGGCGCCATGATCGCCATAGGAACGCGCATAGAGCCCCTTGGCCTGCATCCCTGCGGGATGTGCGGTTTTGCCGACTGCGATGAAAAAAGAAAACATCCTGACCATCCATGTTCCCTTAATGCCGGAGACCTGGGAATAGCCATGGGCTCAGCGGTAAGCGTCGCCGCAGACAACAGGGTGGACAACAGGATAATGTATACCGCGGGACAGGCAATAATGAAGATGAAGATACTGGGGGAAGACGTGAAGATTGCTTACGGGATACCCCTGAGCATAAGCGGCAAGAATCCTTTCTTCGACAGGAAAAACCCTTGATGCCAACGGCCAAACCCAATATTCCGGGCGGAAGAGAAAGATATGCCATACTGTCAGCGGGAAGGTTGAGATCCGAAATGTTTGTTGAGGGTATTGGCAAGGTCTTCTATCTTTATGGTATTTGTCTTCTTGTCGACTGACAGGTTGATGCCTCCAAAAAGGCCGCTTCTGACTATATACTGCATGTCCCCCCTCTCCCCGGCAAGCCCTTCAACCGTCAGGAATTCATTCCTTATAGTCACCCTGCCGGCTATCAGGCTGTATCCGAAATTCGAGCCTCCGACTGCCTTGACGGGATTGCCTCCCCCGAGGGAGGATATGGCCTTGACCGCCCCGAAATTCATTACCTGTTTTACGCCCCTTGTCCTGCGCGACCGGAAAGATATTTCGAGGGCACGTACGCCTTCAGAAAAATTTCCACTGCCTTCAATGTCCATCCTGCCTGAAACGTAAACATCCTTGTTGAGGCTGGCGGCAAAACCTGAAAGGTCTACATTTTCCAGCCTGAATGAGAAAGAGAGTGAAGCCTGGTCCGTATTCCCGGAGAAAGAGTAGTTGATGCGCCCGTCGCCGCCGTAAAAACTGAAAAGATTTTCCCCTTCCAGGTCATTGTTGAAATGACCGTTCACACCGGTTATGCCGAAGTTTCTGAATGAAATGGCGTCAGAACTGAAGGTGCCTGGAGGGATCATGAGCCGGAAATTTTTCAGGCTTGCGCCTTTAAACGAAGCCTCGGGCAGGTGAAGGGAGAGATTTCCCGCGAACCGGAGTTTTTTTTTACCCTTTCCAGGATAAAACCAGAGGCGGAAACGGACCCTTCGTTTATTCCAAGTTCATACTTCTGCCTTAGTTCCACGGGCAGAAGCCTGAGGAATGTTTCTATGTCCATTTTTTCCGTTTCAAAATTAAGCTTGAAATCATTCTTGTCAACGGTCCCCGAAAACGTTATCTTCCCGCCATCAGGGCTCACAAGGATTCCCTTGCCTATGTCAGCTTTGCCTGCCATGATATCGTAAGAGCCTTTCAACAAGGCGCTGAACCTGTCATCTCCGGATGTCGAGATATCCCTGATATCGAGGTCAAAGGTTATGTGTCTTGATTTATCCTTCTCCAACGCGGAAAACCTTGCCGTGCCGAAAACCTTTCCGGAAAAGGGAATTTTCCAATCGAATACTTTATTCAGTTCCTCTATCTCTATGCCTTTTAAGTCAACAACGGCATTGATGGCGTCCCTGCCCCAGTTTTCAAGGATCCCCTTTACCTCCATGTTGCCCAGCCTGTCTATCTTGATATCTGTCTTCTTTATATCGATAGTCCCGCCCTGGAATCTGCCCGAAAGAGACCCCCTGATGGAAATCCCCCGTTTTTTCTCCTTGAGAAGTATGTCTCCGGGCCCCGAAAAAGCAAAGGCGTTTGTTGCAAATACAGGCCTGAACCTTATCTCCCTGAGGAAGATGGATAAGGCCGGGGTGCATACCCTGATTTTTTCCACCAGAACGGAAGTAAAACCCACTGAAACGGAATCAACGCTGACGGTTCCCGGCGCGAGAGATGAGATTTTCCTCGCCAGGAACCTTTCTGTAAATCTGGCAGAGAAAAATAAAAAGAAAAAAAGAAGGAGGGAAATGAGTGAAATCGTCCTTATCCTGCGGCCTTTTTTTGTCATTTTAAATACGGGCGCCGGAGAATCATCAACGTTTCCTGCTTATGACCCGCTTATCGCCGGTCCTGTCGCTTCCTCCGACAACCCCGAACAGTATCCTGCCGGTAGATGTCTGTATGGTGCTGTCAACCACAACGTCTATCACCTTGCCCGTATGCCTGGAGGCTTCTTCGACTACGACCATGGTGCCGTCCTCGAGGTATCCGACCCCCTGCCCCGATTCTTTCCCTTCCTTGATTATCTTGATGGAAATGGTTTCGCCGCTCATGAGGGAGGGCTTCATAAGGGTTGCAAGGATGTTAAGATTGAGAACCGTTATGTTCTGGATTTCAGCAATTTTGGACAGGTTGAAATCGTTTGTGAGGATATCCGCGCCAAGGTCGGAAGCCAGCTTGACAAGCTTTGAGTCAACCTCTTCTATGTCCGGATATTCCGCGTCGTATATCTTGACGTCTACCTTGTTGTCATGCCTCATCTTGTTGAGGACATCAAGCCCCCTTCTTCCCCTCTGCCTCTTTATCTCGCTGGAAGCGTCGGAAAGCATGTGCATCTCCTTGATGACGAATTTCGGGATTACCATGGAGTGGGATATGAAACCGCTCTTGACAAGTTCGTAAACCCTTCCGTCTATGAGGACGCTGGTATCTATCACGAGAAGCTTCTCTCTGTTCTTAACGCCGTGAATGGCTGGAAAGAAGAAACCCAGCTCCTCGATGCCCTTGAGTCCGAACATGATGCCGAAATAGGAGAAGGCAAAATATAATACGAACCTCAGGTAGTTTTCAACATCAGGGTTGTCTATGGGAATGAGCATGAAAAAATTGGTAAGGAGATTTGCCGTCACAAGGCCTACGATGAATCCTACCAGAGCAAGGAAAAGTTTCTTAATGGGCATCCTTTCAAGCAGGATTTCTATCCCCACGATCCCTATGGACCCGATCCAGCCTATCAGGGCGCCCAAAATCCTGTGCTGGGGAACCGAGTAATAACCGGTCAGAGTACTCAGGATTACAAAAAAAGCCCTTATGATATATATTCCCATTTTTTACCTTTTATCAAGATTCTATCCCACCCTTGATCATGCCCCTGGACCCGGGCGTTTATTCTCTTCCGGCCGCCAGGGCGTCCCAATGCTTTAATTTAATATTTTACCCTCCAATCTCAAAATTGCAAATCCTGTCACAATTTGACAGATGCAAGGATCGCTTCTTTAAGCCATTTAACAGGGATGATCTCCATGGAGGGTTTGACCTTTATATCCTTGAGGTTTACCTCCGGGATAACTGCCCTTGTAAAGCCGAGTCTTTCGGCTTCACCTATGCGCCTGTTGATGTCAGGAACATGCCTTATCTCTCCCGTCAGGGAAATCTCGCCCATGAAAACAGCTTGTCCGGGCACAGGCACATCCTTCAGGGATGAGACGCAGGAAATAGCCAGGGCAAGATCGGAAGAAGTTTCAGATATTCTCAATCCTCCACCCGTATTGCAGTAAACATCGTACGAATTGAAGCTGAAGCTGACCTTCTTTTCGAGTACGGCAAGGATCATCGAAACCCTGTTATAGTCGATACCTATAACCGATCTCTTGGGGATCCCGTAGTAAGAAGGGGCAACAAGGCTCTGGATCTCCACAAGGAGAGTCCGCGAACCTTCCTGGTTGGGAAAAATGACAGAACCCGGAAGGTGTTCGCTGAGGGACGGGAGGAAGAGAGAAGAGGCCTCCGGTATTTCCAGCAGTCCGTTCTCTTCCATGCTGAATACCCCGATCTCCGAGGTGGATCCGAAACGGTTCTTCGATGCCCTGAGGATCCTCAGGCTCGACCTGGCCTCCCCCTCGAAGGAAAGAACCATGTCCACGACGTGCTCAAGAAGCTTGGGACCGGCAATTGCCCCCTCCTTCGTTATGTGGCCGATGAGAAAGACCGGGCAACCGCTCTTCTTTGAATAATTGAGGAAATAATTGGCATTCTCCCGCACCTGGGTTACAGAACCTGGAGTGGAGGGTATGTCTGGATCTGAAACCGTCTGTATCGAATCAACTATAACGAAATCCGGGTTGAGTGACTTTAAGGCCTCCTTTATCGAAATCATTTCCGTGGTGCAGAGAAGGTAGAGGTTCTCGGAAGACGTGCCGAGCCTCTCTGCCCGGAGCTTGACCTGTGTCCTTGATTCTTCTGCGCTTATGTAAAGGACCTTCTTCCCGAGCCCTGACAGCCTTCCCGATATTGTAAGAAGAAGGGTTGATTTTCCTATGCCCGGTTCCCCGGCCATAAGGATAAGGCTTCCGTTCACAACGCCCCCGCCGGCAACCCTGTCAAACTCCCCGACCCCCGTGGCCACCCTTGAGACCTTTTCAACCTTGATGTCACGGATCCTCTCGGGATTCAGGCCGTCAGTCTGTGCGGAAGAACTGCCTGTCCTCCGGACTACCTCTTCCATGAAGGTATTCCATCCGGCGCAATCCGGACACCTTCCCAGCCATCTTACACTCTGGTAGCCGCATTCCGAACATGCAAATACGCTCTTCCCGTTCTTCTTCATTATTTCACTTTCTTCTTCTTATCAGGATCTTCCATGGATTTGCCTTGATATCCCTGATAAAATCCATGATCTCCCTGTAAAGTTCGTCGCTTGATACTACCTTGCCCAGGCTCCCTTCTCCCTGGTTAACGGCTGACATGAGCCTGTTAAGCTCAACGGAGAATTCATTAATCTGCTTTGCGGTAGAACTGAATTGCCTGGTTGCATCGTGAAGCAGCAATATCTCCTGCTTGATGTTGTCAACAAGGTCTTCTTCCTGCATAAGCCTTGCCAGAAACCCTTCGTTCTGGAGCCTTGTAAAAAACTGGTTTATTGATTCAGAAGTCCTGGCCATCTCCCTTGATGTGTCGGATATAAGCGATTGCATGCCGGAAGACGCAGTCCTGAACTCCTTTGCCGCCCCGGAAATATCGGTGAACATCTGGCCCGACTTCTTTCCTTCAGCGGCAAGCTCGCTTATTTCTGCCGCGACCTTCTCCATGTTGCCTTTGCCTGAAACCACGAAAGAGTTGGTATTTTCTATCAGCCTGGATATCCCGGGCCCCTCGGCCACGATAAACTCCTGGATCTTCTTGTTGGTCAGGGATATCTCTTCGGAAAGCTCTTCCATTTTCCTGAATGTCTGGTCCACGCTTTCAATGGCGGAAGCCGACCCTTTTATGAACGATCTTACGTCTGCCTGAAGGGACTCTTCTCCGGTTATCTTCCTTACATCACCGAGGATTTCGTTAAGCCTGATGACTATGCTCTGGCCGGCATCGGCCATCCTTTCGAGGGAAAGGGGATTCTCTCCATCTATAACGTCCCCCGCAGCCAGGTACTGGCGATCCATGCCGGGGGCAATCTCTATGTACTTTTCCCCTATGATGCCAAGGGTCTGGATAGTGATGCGGCTGAACCTTGAAATCCTGACATCCTGCCTTATCTTCATCCTCACGAGAACCCTGGGTGCCTTTTCGTACACAATCGATATATCCTTCACCTCTCCCACCCTGACCCCGCTGACTCTTACCGGGGAACCTGCTTCCAGTCCCGCAACGTAATCAAAGGCAGCGGTTATGTCGTACCCCCTGTACTTGCCTCCTTTTGCCTGTATAACTACAAAAAGCAGGAGCGCGAGAACCGTGGCAAGGATAAAAATGCCGACCTTCATCTCTATTGAAATCCTATCTTTCTTCATTGTTGGCTCCCCCGTCTACGAAACTTCTTATAATGGGATTCTGGCTCTTCTTTTTAAGTTCTTCGAAAGTCCCTATATCTTCGATACGCCCTGCCTCGACCAGGGCGATCCTGTCGGAAATCCTCGAGGCAAGCCTTACATCATGGGTAACCGTTATGTCCGTGGTGCCCAGCCTTCTGTGTATATCCTTTATCAGGTTTGTAATGCTTTCGGCCGTTATAGGGTCAAGGCCGGTAGTCGGCTCGTCGTAAAAAAGGACCTCCGGTTTCGAGATAAGGGCGCGGGCCACGGAAACTCTCTTTTTCATCCCGCCGCTCAGTTGTTCGGGCAGTAAGTCCTCCACGTTCTCCATCCCCACGCTTTTGAGGATGTCAACGGCCATGCCCTTAATTTTGGCCTCGGTATAATCAGTGTGGTAGAGGTAATAAAAACCCACGTTTTCCCACACGGTAAGGGAATCCAGCAGGGCGGAATTCTGGAAAACCATGCCTATACGGCTCCTTATTCCCATCATTTCCCTGTCGCTCATCCTGCCGGTATCTTTGCCGAAAAGCAGGATCTCACCCTCATCCACCCTGAGAAGCTTCAGGATGGTCTTGAGAAGAACAGACTTCCCGCATCCTGAACTGCCGACTATAACAAGGGACTCCCCCCTGAACACATCGAGATCTATGCCGCGCAGTACCCGTGTGCCGTTAAACTCAACCTTAAGATTCCTCAGGCTTATTATATTTTCCATGAAGCATGCTCTCTGCCTTACGCCCCGTCAGATAAAGTAAAAAATGCCCGTAAGTATGAGGTTGGCAAGGATAACAAGGAAGAATGAAATAACCACCGAATTAGTTGCGGCCTTGCCGACCCCCACTGCGCCTCCCTGCGTTTTCAGCCCTTCGTAGGAAGAAGCATTTATTATTACCACTGCAAAAACGACAGATTTTGCAAGCCCGACCAGCAGGTCCTTGAAAGTAATGAACCTGAAGGTCTGGTAAAAGAACATTCCAGACGGAATACCTACTACGAAAACGCCCACTATGAAACCCCCGAGAATGGAAAGAAAGAAGCTTATGATGAAAAGAGAGGGCAGTGAAATGATGCCCGCGAGAACTCTTGGGGTCACCAGGTAGGATACGGGATCCACGGCAAGCATTCTCAGGGCGTCTACCTGTTCCGAAATGTTCATGCTCCCGATCTCAGCAGCGATCGAAGCCCCGACCCTTCCTGCAAGAACAAAGGCCACGAAGACGGGGCCAAGTTCCCGTATCATGGACATGGAGACTATCCCGCCGGCGTATATTTCGGCCCCGAATTTCTTCAGGGTATACGCTGTCTCCATTACGAGTATCATTCCTATAAAAGCCGATATGATGCCCACCAGTGGAAAAGAGTCTATGCCAATGCTGTTTATATGCTTAAGCAGGTTGCCCCTTTTCCTTGACGCAACAACGTGCCGCAGGGAGTTGAAAGAGAGGAGTGAAAGGGATCCGAAATATGTTATGGAAGATATAATCCTGCCGCCCATCTTCTCGACAAAACTTTTCATTCTCCAATTCTCCCTGTTTTAAGACGCCCAAACGGCATGACCGAACCGTCTTATCCTCTATTCCCTGTGAGAGAGGTTCTCAAACCTCGTATACTCTTTCAGGAATGTCAACTCGATGGTGCCTGTAGGACCGTTCCTCTGCTTGGCAATGATCACGTTGGCCACGTCACTGCTCTTATTTTCGTCCCTTCTGTAAAAATCCTCCCTGTACAGAAGAAGGACGAGGTCCGCATCCTGTTCGAGAGAACCGCTTTCCCTGAGATCCGAAAGGAAGGGCTCCTTGTTCTCCCTCTGTTCGGTTGCCCTGCTCAACTGGGATATGGCTACAACAGGCAGGTTCAATTCCTTGGCCAGGGCCTTGAGCGAAGCGGATATCTCGGTTATCTCCTGCTGCCTGTTTTCGGCCCTGCTCCTGCTTCTCATAAGCTGCAGGTAATCTATGACTATCATCTGTATATTCTCGCTTGCCTTAAGCCTTCTTGCCCTTGCCCGGACTTCGAAAACGTTTAGCTGGGGCGTGTCATCTATGAAAACGGGCATTTCCTCGAGCAGTCCCGCCGCCTGGAAAAGGTTCCCCATGTCATTGTCCGAAAGCATTCCCTGCCTGAGCTTCATCAGGTTTATCCTTGCCTCGCAGCAGAGCATTCTCTGGACAAGCTGTTCCTTGCTCATTTCCAGGCTGAATAAAAGCACGGGATACTTGTTGATGCCTGAATTCATATTGAGGGCTATGTTGCAGGCAAAGGAGGTTTTACCCATTGAAGGTCTTGAAGCGATGATTATGAAATCTGCGGGATGAAACCCGGTTGTTCTCTTGTCGAGATCCACGAAACCCGTCGAGATGCCTGTGACAAAACCCCTCTTGTTATGTATTTCTTCTATCTTTTCGACATTCTCCTTCACCAGTTCGTTGAGCCCGTACGCGTTTTTCCCCGTCCTGTGCTGACTTATCTCGAATATTGACGTTTCAGCCTTGTCTATGAAAGAATCTATTTCTTCAGGCTCTTCCGAAGCTTCCCTGATGATCTGGGTAGCATTCTCTATGATCGTTCTGAGGAGGTACTTGTCCCTGATGATCTTGAGGTACTCGTCTATATTTGCGGCGGTGGGGAGCATCTCGACAAGTTCCGAAAGATACTCTATGTCCCCTACCCTTTCAAGCAGGTTTTTTTTCCTGAGATGGTTTGCAAGGGTTACGAGATCGCACTTTTCGTTCTTTTCGAAAAGCTCGCAAACAGAAAGGAAGATGGTCTTGTGGTTTTCGCTGTAGAAAAACTCTGGCCTGGCTGATTCAAAAGCCTGTATCTTGGCCTCTTCGCTTATGAGTATACAGCCGAGAACTGCTTTTTCTGCATCAAGGTTCTGCGGCGGGATTTTATTGTAAATATCGTCCTTTTTTTTTATGGGCATCTTATTTCTCTCTTACCACCCATATCTTGACATCCCCCGTGACTCCTTCGCTGAATTTAACGGGGATCTTGTATATTCCAAGGCTCTTGCACGGGTGCTCAAGCAGGACCTGGTACTTGTTGAGCTCTATTCCTGTCTGCTGGTTGATCGCCTCCACGATATCTTCCGAAGTAACCGCACCGAAAAGCTTGTCGTCCTGCCCTGCCTTGGCATAAATCGTTATGGAGACATCCTTGAGCCTGTTCTTCATCTCCTTGGCATGAATGATCTTCTTGCTCTTCTTCATCTCTGCCAGTTCGGCTTCCTGCTGCAGTTTCTTTATGTTCGAATTCGTCGCTTCGGCCGCAAGGCCTCTCGGTATGAGGTAATTTCTGGCATAGCCTTCGTGCACATCCTTGACTTCGCCCCGTCCAGCCTTTCCTTCCAGGTCCTTCAGGAATATGACCTTCATTTCTTAACACGCTCCTTATGTTTTTATATACGGCAGCATTGCCAGGAATCTTGCCCTCTTCAATGCCTTTGAAAGCATTCTCTGGTGCTTTGCGCAAGTGCCTGTGACCTTCGTTGAAAGTATTTTTCCCCGGCTGCTGGTAAAACGCCTTATTTTACCCATGTCCTTGTAATCTATCTCGTCTATTGCGGCCTTGCAGAACTGGCATACCTTAACTCTCTTCTTTACCATCTTCTACTTCCTCCTTTTGAGGTATTACACTGTTGGGCTTGTCGAGAAACTGGAAATCCTCAACATGAACTTCTATGGTAGACCTTTTTTCGTTCTCCTGTGTTTCCCATCTCCTGAACTGCAGCCTTCCTTCCACGAATATCAGGCTTCCTTTCCTGAGATACTCCGCGCAGACTTCCGCCCTTTTGCCCCATATAACCAGGTTGACATAGCAAGTCTCTTCCTTTCTTCCTTCCTTGGTAACATAGTCATGGTTGACTGCAAAACCAAGGGTTGAAACGGACTGTCCCGAAGGCGTGTATCTCAGTTCCGGATCCCTTGTAAGACGGCCTATAAGGAAAACCTTATTCAGATTTGGTCCCGCCATTCTCTGTCTCCTCCTTTGGCAATCTCTTCCTCTGCATGATGAGGGACCTCAGGATGTTCTCCCTCCGGGCAAAGGAAGATTTTATCGCCTGGATTTGTTCGGGAAGCGCGGTAAAGTAGAAAACGGAATAGATAGCCTCCGTATTCTTGTTAACGGGGTATGCCAGGTCTCTCTTTCCAAGGATCTCCCTGCCGGCATTTTTGCCGCCCGCCCCGGTTATGCACTGTTCTATAAAAGCAGCCTCTTTCTCAACGTCTTCGTCGGATAAGTCGGCTTTCAAAAGATAGCATCCTTCATATTTTCTTTCCATTCTGTCTCCTCATTTTTTATTCTATTCCATTATTGGAGTCACCATCTCCTCACATGACTATATTATATATTTTTCCCTGGTAATGTCAAACCGGCCGAAAGGGAAATAAAAGAAAGTCGTGGCTTTTCAAAGAGGAAAAAAGAGAAAATCCGGCCGCACATGCACATTTTCGTCCTCCATGCCAGGACGGGCCTCAAAGCATGCCTTTTATAACCGGCAGGAGTCTGTCCATATCGTAAGGCTTTGTAACATAGTAATCCGCCCCGTAGTTATAACCACGGACCTTGTCTTCCTCCCCGGCCATGCCCGTGACCATTATAACCGGGACCTTCCGGCTGAAAAAGCCTGCCTTTATCCTCTGGAGAACCTCCCACCCGTTCATTTCCGGCATCCCTACATCGAGAATTACAAGGTCCGGCTTCTCCTTCCTGAACTTTTTCAAACCTTCTTCTCCGTCAGGGGCGCCGGAAACCTCGTACCCGTGGGACTTGAGAACCATGGCAAGTGCGGTAAACGCATCATGTTCGTCTTCGATAATGAGGATCTTCTTTTTTTGAATGTCCATATTTTTATTTTACCTCAACTTTTACAAACCGGTCACGTTTTCATGAAACCATTGGAGAACGCCATAAAAAGAGATGCCCGGTGCCTTTTATCCCGGTCCTGCCTGATACGCAGCAGGATCCTTCCACGACTGATGGCCAGGCCAGTCACCGGGCATGGGGAGAGACATCACAACCTGGTTATCTCGTCCCTTTCGAAAACCGGGAACGGAACCTGCCTGCCCCTTTCTTCCAGTAAAACGCCCTGCCTGCCGGCAGCCACTCCAATGATGGCCGCCCTGAAACCTTTTTTCTTCAGAAACGACAAAAGGCCGGCGCCCTCTTTCGAGTCCACTATTCCCACCAGACACCCCGACGATATGATACCCAGGGGGTTAAGCCCGAAGATGGAACAAAGTTTTGAAAGGCCGGGATGGAACACGAGGGACTTTTTCTTTACCGATATGCCGATCCCGAATCTCTCGGAAATCTCGAGGAGCGCCGCAGATATGCCCCCTTCGGTGGGATCATGCATGGCCTTTACCCGGAAATTCTCCCAGATAAGCCTGGCGGCTCCGGACACATTTATGCCGGGATTCTCAAGGGCGTTCGACATGCGGGATATTTCGCCCGGGCTGAAATATTCCGCAAGCCGGCCCCCCTTCTCCCTGGCGATTATGGAAACGGCCTCTATGCCTACCTGCCCGACAAGGAAGATACTGTCGCCTTCCCTGGCAGGACTCCCCGATCCTTTCTTCTTTTTTCCCATGGTTCCGGAGAGGAAACCGCACGCTATATTATTCCTGGCCGACCCGGATATCTCCGTATGTCCACCGACCCAGTTTATCCCGTATTGCCTGCACCCTTTTCCCACCTGGGAGAAGATATCTTCCACCTCGGGAAAAGTTATACCCGGACGAAATATGAGACTGCAGAGAAACCAGCGTGCTATTCCTCCCATCACAGAGATATCATTCATGTTGACGCTCAACAGGTAAGTTCCCATATCTTTTCCAACAAGGGTAACGGGATCACTCTTGGCAAGAAGAACCTTTCCGTCCGTTCTGAAAACGGCGCAGTCAACTCCTGTTTGTGGTCCCGATACAACAGATTTATCGTATTCCGTATATCTTTTTAACAGGTATCCGAGAAGAGGATTTGGCAGTTTTCCAGGCATGAGCGGTTTTATGCCGAACAGGTACCCCATGTCTTCTATCCTGTCAAAAACAAAGTCAGCTCCTTCCCTCTCGAAATCCTTCCTGCAGGCTGTCCCGGAAACGAGGCCGCAGGAGAGAGCGTTGAAATTCCTTGCGCTTCTTATATCCATCGGGTGGTCACCGGCAACGATAATCTCGTTCTCCTTCAGTTCAAGCAGGCTTGCAACCCTTGAAAGATGTTCCTTGTCAGGCTTGACCCTGGACACATCGTCCCGGGTAACGATAACGTCATGGGGTATGGAACACTTTTCCACCACGCTCATGACAGCCTGCCTGCAATTGCGGGTAAATATGGCTATCTTTATACCCCTGTCCCCGAGATTTTCCATAAGCTTTATGCTTCCCGGAAGGGGGCATGCAAGACAGGCGCTCTTCATTTCCTCCTCAAGAAGGATCTTCTTTATCCCGGATATAAAACCCCGCACAGACCTGTTGCCCGGGTTTTCCCTTGATATGGAGTCAAGAAGCTCCAGTATCGGCTTCTCCTTGTCCACCACCCGAAGCCCTGACTTCAGGGCGCTTTCGAGAAGGATTTCCTTTATACCCCTGAAATCTATGTGTATAGAAACGATAGTGCCGTCAAAATCGAAGACGACCCCCTTTACCTGCCCCAGGTTGCCTCTCCCTGCCTGCCTTTCGTTATTGCTCCGCTTATTTTTCATTTTATAACTCTTTCCGGAATGAGCCATGAAACCCGTGAATGGGGAGCCCCTCCGGGAAATATCTTAATGTTGATTTCCAGGTACTCCATAATTATAACCCGGCTTCCGTGAAAGGGTGAAATATTTGACAAGAGGAAAGAAATGCGATAAAATGACGCAAGATAACAGGGAGGAAAGAGAAGAAAACGCCCATAGCTGCAGAAACGGGTTGCGGAAATACTGCGAATATTATGATTGCCATATTGCCGGACATTAACCACGCCGCCATTCCCTTCTTTTTCATCCCTCGGCTCACAGGGCATTACCAGGTTCAGAAAAGAGTCGCCGGGATCAGGCTTGCTGCTTGTTGGGAGGGCAGGTTTAATGGATGTAAACCAGGAGAAGACTTCGAGGTTTAACGGAAAAATCGTAGAAGGTTACAGGATAGAGGAGAAGATCTGGCATGGAGCGACTTCAACCGTTTACAGGTGTACGGATGCCGCGGGCAACGGCAGATACGGCCAGGTAACCGCCCTGAAGGTGCTCCATCCGTACAGGAGAGAACCTCACCAGTTGCGTATGTTTGTCAAAGAAGCAAGGCTTCAGCAGAAGCTTGAACACAGGAATATCGTAAAGGTACATTCTTACGGAAGCATAGACGACTCGCTTTACATATTGATGGAATATGTGGCTGGAAAAAACCTTCGGGGTTTTTCCCAGAATGGAGTCCCTCCGGAAAAGGAATATTTCATGATGTTCAGGGATATGGCTGATGCAATCAGTTTCATTCATTCCAAAGGGATCATTCACAACGATATCAAGCCGGAGAACATGCTTTACGATCCGGAAATAAATTCTTTCAAACTCATAGACTTCGGTTATGCAAGGCCTTTAAGGAGATTTTTCGGAAGGAAATACCCCTCGGGGGGCACCGAAAAGTACCTGGCTCCCGAAAGGAGCAGGGGCATATATAACGAAAGAAGCGATATATATTCATTCGGCATAGTCATGGAAGAATTCCTCCTGGAGAAGGTGAAAAACCGGATAGTGGAGTCAATAGTGTACAAATCGACTCGCCAGGACCCCGGTAGCAGGTATTCCAGCTTTTCGGAAATGATAAGCGATATGAAGTACTACTTATACCAGCAAACATGAGGATAGGCATAATTTCCGACGTTCACGCCAACCTTGAAGCCCTCGAGGCCGCGCTCGCTTTTGTTGAAAAAAATTCGGATATCACGGTCTCGCTGGGAGATGCGGTAGGATACGGGCCGGACCCTGAAAAATGCGAGGAATTGATCTCGGAAAAATGCGAGGTTAAGGTCCGGGGCAACCACGAGGAGTGCCTCATCAGGAACGATTTCTCAAGAATGAAGGAAACCGCCAGGACGGCCCTCGAATGGACCAGGGAGAAGCTCTCATGCCCATCCATGGAAAGGATTAAGGCCTGGACGGAAAAAGATTCGAGGGAAAGCGCTGTATTCGTGCACGCCTCGCTCTCCGATCACCTGTACAAGTATATCCTCTCAACCAGGGATGCGGAACCGGAATTTTCACTTCTCGATTACCCGGTATGTTTCGTTGGACACACCCATATGCCCGGAGGTTTTACCAGGGACATGTCTTCGGGAAAAACAGGTGTCATAATGCCGGATTTCAGCGGCAGAATAAGATTGAAGATAGAAGATTCCCACAGGTATATAATCAACGCAGGAAGCGTCGGACA
>JAKPNC010000258.1 GCA_029548585.1 bacterium
CGCGTACCCTGCGGGGGGCAGGCAGGGTACCGTTGTCCAGGTTACAGTGGGCGGACAATACCTCAGGGGGGTATCCGGCATACACGTCTCCGGAGGAGGCGTTACAGCTTCCGATATTAAGCATATCCCCATGTTAAACGCCCTCCAGAAGGAAGAATTCCAGAAAAGGATCAGGGAGATAAGGATAAGACAGAGGCATGCAATGCAGGGCAGGCAGAAGCCCCTGGATGAGGCAAAGAAGGAAGCCCTTCCCGGAACCGGGAAGCCCGCGGCCGAAGAAAAGCCTGTCGTGCTTCCGGCTCACCCCCTGCTTGCAAACCTTGAAAACCTTACCCCTTACCAGCTTAACGTGGCCATGGACATATTCATTCCCACCCGAAGGCTGCAGGTCAAGAGGGCGATACAGGAGATGGTCATCTTTAACATTGAGATTGAACCCGGAGCGGAGGCAGGAGTCAGGGAACTCAGGTTGAGAGTCCCGGGAGGACTGACCAATCCCGTTTATTTCGAGGTTGGCACCGTTGCCGAGGCTCTTGAAAACGAGCCTGACGATCCGGGAGAGCCGGGAGGCGCAGCGGTTGATCTTCCGGTTGTTTTCAACGGACAGGTTATGCCTGCGGACGTTGATATCTTCAGGTTTAACGCCTCCAGCGGCCAGGACCTCGTTATCGAAGCCAAAGCAAGGGATATAGTGCCGTATATGGCCGATGCCGTGCCAGGCTGGTTCCAGGCCGTCATGACCCTGTATGACAGCGAAGGCAGAGAGGTCGCGTACTCCGACGACTACCTCTTCCGCCCGGATCCGGTGATATTATACAAGGTTCCCCGTGACGGGCAGTACACCCTTGAAATAAGGGATTCGATATACCGCGGGCGGGAGGATTTCGTTTACAGGGTTCATGCCGGTGAGAAGCCGTTTGTAACAAATGTTTTTCCCCTGGGGGGCAGGACGGGGGAAAAGGTATCCGTTTCTCTTGAAGGGCGCAACCTGCCCTTCAAGTCCATGCTCCTTGACACATCTCCCGGAAGTGTGATCAGGCAGGCATCCGTTCCGGGATCCGGCCAGCTTTCCAACATGTTTTACTATGCCGTGGACGATTACCCCGGGACGACGGAGAAGGAAACGGGAGGCGATCCCGGGCCCCCTCAGCAGATATCTCTCCCAACGGCGGTAAACGGCCGCATATCCAGGCCCGGGGATACCGATGTATTCATGGTTAATCTTCCTGCCGGTTACCGTTTTTATGCAGAGGTTTACGGACGCAGGCTGGGTTCTCCCATAGACTCTTTCCTGCGCCTTACCGACTCCAACGGAAAAGAGGTTGCATGCAACGACGATAACGAGGATCCTTCCACGGGGCTGAATACCCACCACGCCGATTCAATGCTCGAATGGACCGTGGAATCCGCCGGCAAATACTACCTTCACGTTTTTGACGTGCAGGGCAGGGGAGGGGCGGAGTACGGCTACCGGTTGAGGGTCGGTCCCTCGTCTCCGGATTTCGAACTGCGTTCAACCTTTTCGGCGGTCAGCGTACCTTCAGGGTCTTCCAATTACCTGAAGATAAACGCTGTAAGGAAGAGGGGTTTTGCGGGTGATATAGAGCTTGCGCTTGAAGGGGAAAGCCACGGATTCAGCATTGGAGGAGGCCGTATCCCCGCAGGCAGGGATTCGGTCAGGATAACCATTGAAGGTCCTGCGAAAGCGGATGGCTTTCCCGTCTTTCCTCTCAGGATTGCCGGCCGTGCGGTTATAGATGGCAGGGAAGTTACGAGGAGACTGGTAGCGTGCGACGAGACGATGCAGGCCTTTGCTTATTTTCACCTGGTTCCCGTTTCCGACCTTGCCGTCATACTCGCCAGACCCAGTTACAGGAGCGTTTCAATGGAGATCCGGACGGAGGCGCCCCTGATGATTCCGCCCGGAGGTTCTTCCGAAGTCAGCGTTTCTTACAGATCCCGAATGGAATTCGATAATTTTATCGCCCAATTGAAGGAGCCTGCCGAAGGCATCTCGGTATCCGGCGTTACTATCTCTCAGGGCAGCCTCTCCTTCTCGATAAAGGCAGACGCTTCAAAGGTCAAGCCGGGTTTTGCTGACAATGTGATAGTGGAAATATTTTCCGTTATTCCTGTCGGCAAGCCGGATGCCGAAGGGGTACGGCGGAAGCAGAAGATTTCTCTCGGGGTCATCCCCGCGATCCCGATAGAGATAACGGGAACTTCGGCGTCTTAGGACGGGGTTCAATGCTTTTTGGGGAGTCAGGCACAAACGGTTAAATAAAAGCTCACAAGGAACTAATGATGAAAACCTTTACTCTCAGGAATTTCGAATCCATGGTCGAGGTCGCCGTTTCATGTTTCACGGGTACAAGCGGGGTTGAGGAGTACCACATTTCCCTCAATTCCCTGGTTCCGGCAGGTATCGAGATACAGCTTGAGAGAATAAGACATGCCTACATGGAGACGATTGACTCCTATGGCATAGGCATGGAAAGCTCTGTATTCAGGCGGTTTTTCTGCAGCGATCTTGCAAACCAGGCGCCGGTGCTCGAGGAGAGGGATTTCTCCTGCAGGTTCCCTGCCGAAAATCCCTGCTGTGTCTCCTGGATATGCCAGCCGCCCGGGCATACCGGAAAAGTTTCCCTATGGGCTTACCACGTCTTTGACAGGAAGAAGCCCCTGGAAAAGTCCATGGACGAAGGTTCTCTCATTTTGAAGAGGGGAAGCCTCTCCCACGTATGGACCCAGGGGATTACATGCACCAGGGACGAGACCTCTTACGAGCAGTCAAGGGGCATACTGGACACTTATTCCTCCTTTCTGAGAAAATACGGCATTACCCTCTCCGATGATGTGGTCAGGACATGGTTTTTCGTCAGGAACATAGATACCAATTACAAGGGATTCGTGACGGCGAGAAGGGAATATTTCGCCGCCAGCGGACTCACCGTCCATACGCATTTCATTGCAAGCACCGGAGTTGAAGGTTCGCATGTGGATGTTGCGGCGCGTGTCAGCATGGATGCATATGCCGTTTCCGGCCTTCTTCCCGGGCAGGTGGCCTTCCTTTCCGCCCCTGAAAATCTCAGTTCCACCTATGTCTACGGGGTAACCTTTGAACGGGGTGTCTCTGTCTCCTACAGGGACAGGAAGCATGTCATACTTTCGGGAACCGCAAGCATAGACGGCAACGGCAGCATCCTCCACAAGGGAGACGTTCTCAGGCAGCTCGACAGGACAGTGGAGAACATGGAGGCCCTGCTGAAGAAAGCCGGTGCAGGAATCGGAAACATAGTCTCCCTCACAGCCTACGTCAGGGATCCCTCTGATTTCGACCTGGTAAAAGACAGGATGCGCCACATCTTCCCCGCTTCTCCCATTGTTACCTGCTGCGCTTCAGTATGCCGTCCCGGGTGGCTGGTGGAGGTGGAAGGAATGGCTATAATCCCCAACTTTGATCCTGGCCTGCCTCTCTTCTGAAGGACTCTGTTCCGCCTTGCTGTATGGCGTTCCCTTTTTCTTTGCCGTCCTCAGTCCTTTACCGCATTCAGGCCGTACCATCATCCCGCTTTTCATGGGGCGGCAGTTTGCCGTCCGTAAAACCTTTGGCCGGAGAGTTAAGTAATAATTCACTTAATTGAAATATGTTAAGTATCTATTGACATTGACTTTTTTCCAAGGTAATATGTAATGAGGTGAGAAAATGAAAAACGTTGGAGTAAACATAAAAAGGATGAGGCAGGACAAGGGCATAAAGCTCAGGCAGATTGCCAGGCAATTGAATGTAAGCGCAAGCTTTCTGTCACAGGTTGAGACGGGTAAGGCGTCTCCTTCCCTTTCGACCCTCAAAAACATAGCGGATGCCCTTTCGACTACCGTTGGCAATCTGGTTGGCGAGGGGCAGACCGTTGCAGAAAATCCCGTTGTCAGGTCGGAAAGCAGGAAATACCTGCAGGAACTGGGTGACGGCATAAAACTATACCTTCTTACCTCCCAGGATTCCAACAAGCAGATGGAGCCGCTTCTTTTCAGGCTCAACGAAAAGGCGACTTCAGGAAAGGGAACCTACAGGCATTTCGGGCAGGAGTTCGTCCTGGTTCTCAAGGGCTCGATAGAGATATCTCTCAACGATATAACCTACGTGCTCAGAAAGGGAGACAGCATATATTTCAATTCGAGCGTGCCCCATTCGTTCAGGAATACGGGCAAGGGTGAGGCCGAGGCGATATGGGTGGTCACCCCGCCCACGTTCTAAAATTTTTTTGGCAAAATGTTAAGTAAAAGTTAATAGTGTTAAACAATACTAAACGGAGGTGGGTATGAAAAAACTTCTCAGGAATAAAGCGAGGGGATTGAAGGCGCCTCTCGAAACATTTTCGAAGAAGATCTCGGAGACAGGTTCTTGCGATCCTGAGATCTTAGGCAAGATGGTGCTGGATGAAATGAAAAGGCATGATTTTGACACCGTCACGTGCGACAGGGCCGGAAATATCATAGGCAGGATAAACGGCTATGAAAAGAAGGAAGCCCTTGTCGTCATCTCACATCTGGATATTCCTTCATGGGAGGAGAGGAAGAAGGAAGAACCCGCTTCCGGGAGCATGCTTAGATTCAAGGCGGGAATCATCTCCGGCATTTATGCGGCAGCCCTTCTCAGAAGGTCTCTCCTGCCTCTCTCCGGGGACTTGATAGTATGCTGTGTTCCCAGGCTTGAGTGCTGCGATTTTGGCATAAAGTGCCTTTTTGAGAATTATATGAAGACGGAGGTCGGGAAGGTGAAGGGAGTGGTTCTGTGCGAGCCTACGGATTTCAATGTATACCTCGGACACAAGGGAAGGATGGAATACGAGATAACTGTCACCGGAAAGTCCGTGGGAGGATTCACGGAGAACCGGGGGGTCAGCATGCTGGGAGCCATGTTTCCCCTCATCAGCGAGCTCGAGAAGGCCGCAAAGCTCATGCCGATGAATGCTTACCTGGGCCATTCGAATCTCAGGATAAAGGATGTCAGGTACAGCGGGCATGGCAAGGAGGACGGGCCGGGCGAGTTCAGAGTGGTGGTGGACAGGGTCTTCATCCCTGAAGAAAGCCAGTCCGACATACTAAGCAGGGCCAGGTCGATAGCCGCCGAAGTATACAGGGGGGAGCCCGACGTCACGGTAAGCACATCCCTGAGCAGGGAGACAGTCAAGACCCATACCGGAATGGAGATAGTCTCGGAAAAAGAGTTCAAGCCCTGGACTATGGAGAGCTTCAGGCCCTTTGCCGTTGATTCACTGGCCAGCCTGGTTGAGAACGGTTTCAAGTCATCTTTCGGATACTGGAAAAGGATCACGACAGAGGGTTCCTACACGTGCGCTGAACTGGGCATACCGACCATAGGCTTCGGAGCGGGCTCGGAGGATGGTCTCGATTCCGGCACGGGCCATCATGCAGGCACCGCCAATCTGGAAGAGGCCCTCTACGGCCTGGGATTGATCATACACAGGAACATTGGCATGCCGGGATTCGGATGGAGTTCAGATGAAA
>JAKPNC010000259.1 GCA_029548585.1 bacterium
GCCTGCCGGGGTGCGACTGCGACAGGTTCCTTGAATTCTGGAACCTCGTATTTCCCCAGTACGACATGCAGGAAGACAAAAGCCTGCTTCCTCTCAGGAGAAGAGGGGTTGACACGGGTATGGGGCTTGAACGCATCTCCCGGATAATGCAGGGAACCGATTCCAACTACGAGACGGATCTCTTTTTCCCCATCATCAGAAAGGCCGAAGAGGTATCGGGACTCAGTTATTTCCGGGACACCGATTCCAGGGTTTTCTTCCGAAGGATCTCAGACCACGTGAGGGCCGCGGCTTTTCTGATAGACGACAATATACTGCCGTCAAACGAAGGAAGGGGTTACGTTCTGCGCAGGATAGTCAGGAGGGCCGCAGTGAGCGGATCACGCCTGGGGATCAGGGAGCCTTTTCTTTACAGGCTTTCCGAGGTTCCTGTGGATATAATGTCCGACAACTATCCCACCCTTTCTGCCAACAGGGATCTCATATCCGGGGTGCTTCACGAGGAAGAAGAAAAATTCGGCCTCATCCTCGATTCCGCTTCGAGGAATTTCGAGGAGTTTCTTCCGGAGGTCAGGGAGAATGTCCTTCCGGGAAGCGTTGCATTCAGGCTTTACGACACTTATGGAGTACCAAGGGACCTGATAGAAGAACTTGCCTTCCAGCAGGAGATAAAGGTCGACTGGGAAGGTTTCGACAAGGCCCTGCAGGCACAAAAGAAGATGTCGAGGTTCTCATCTGAAGGCACCCTCCATAAAAAGGCCGTTTTTGAGAGCCTGCCGATGGTTTCTACCGAGTTCACGGGTTACGGGACAATAGAAGGCGTCTCTGAAGTGAAGGCCGTTTATACCGAAGAAAAAAAGAAGGTTTTCCACGTTGTTCTCCAACAGACCCCGTTCTACCCGGAAAAAGGCGGACAGGTAGGCGACCGCGGTGTGATAGAAAACGGGCCGGCGAGGTTCATTGTCACGGACGCAAGGCTTGACGAGAACGGCATCATATACCACGCGGGCACTTTCGATAAGGGAAGGGCCGAAGATTTCATGGAAAGCGGCTCTCAGGTTACCGCCAGGGTTGACGCGGAGTTCAGGAAGAAGGTTTCTGCAAACCATACTTCTACCCACCTGCTGCACGACGCTCTCAAGAAGGTCATGGGAAAGGGAGTCCGCCAGGCAGGTTCCTATGTCTCCGACGACAGGCTCCGCTTTGATTTTGTCTCTTTTGAAAACATGAGCCTGGATCAATTGCACGAAACGGAAAGAATCGTCCAGGAAGCCATTCTTTCCAAAAGGCCTGTTACGGTCAGGGAGATGGAACTGGAGGAAGCGCTGAAAACAGATGCCGTGGCCCTTTTCACAGAGAAATACGAAGACCGTGTCAGGATCATAAGCATAGAAGGATACAGCAGCGAGGTATGTGGAGGGACTCATGTAGCCAATACTTCTGACATATTCCTGTTCAGGATCACCGGCTTTTCAAGCATTGGGAAGAACCTGAAGAGAATAGAAGCGGTAACCTACAGGGAAGCCATAGGCTCCTTCGATTCCTGCAGGGAGACCCTTCACGGGCTGGGGAGCATGCTGGAAACCCCCCCTGAAAAGCTTCTGCAGAGGCTTGAAAAACTTATGGGGGAAGAAAAAGAGAAGGATAGGCTAATCGTAAAATACCAGGATATGATTGCCTCGATGATAAGCGACAGGCTCATAGCAGGGAAAGAGCTTGTATCTGTTGACAGAAGCTGTTATAATTATGTAAGCGCGAAACTGGGACCTGACGACGGCGGAATAATCAGCAAGATAGCCGACAGGGTCAGCGATTCCCTTGAAAACGCCATATCTTTCATTGGTAACGAGCAGAACGGGAAGATCAATTTCGTTCTCAAGGTTGGACGTGAAGCAAGCAGTAAATATTCCGCTGTTGAACTTGTCAGGGAGATATCCTCCATCATAGGCGGAGGCGGCGGAGGAAACGGTACTTTTGCCCGGGGCAGCGGTAAGAACAGCAGCCGTTTCGCTGAGGCATCCGAAAAGATTAAGGCTGTCATAAAATCTAAAGGAAAAGGTGAATGAAGGAAACAATGAGTCAGGAAGAAGAGATAAGGCTAATAAAGGAAATCCGGAAAGGAGACAGGAAAGCCAAGGAGGATTTCATAAAGCAGAACCAGGGACTCGTGATATACCTTGCAAAGAGATATGCCTTTTCTTCCGACATACTGGCAGACCTCATCGCCGAGGGAAACATGGGCTTGCTCAAGGCCCTTGACAAGTTTGATTTCAAGAAGAATGTCAAGTTCGGAACTTATGCCTATTTTTGGATAAAGAGGTTTATCCTCAGGGCTATAATGAAGGAGTTCGAGGTTTTAAAAATCCCTGAAAGATACCAGGAGTTCAAGGAGAGGCTCGAGGATCTGAAGAAAGATTACATGTTCAACCAGGGAAGAACCCCCACCGACAAGGAGATAGCCGAAGGTCTGAGGCTTACTCCGGAAATTGTCAAGAAGCTTAAAAAATATTCCAGCCAGGTAAGGGTCATATCTTCCGGTTTTTACGACGGTGAAAAAGAAGTGGACCTCTTCGAGGTGATAGATTTTGAGAAGAGCGGGGATCCCGGCCTCTGGGAAGTTCTTAATAACAGGGATATCCTGGAGAATATATTTTCCAGGCTCAAGGACAGGGAGAAGAGGGCAAACATAGAGGCATGGATAAACGTGCTCGAATTATATTACGGGCTGGGGGATGGCGTTCAACACAGCTACAAGGAGATATCTGAGAAGCTCGGGGTGAGCCGCCAGAGGGTTCACCAGATAAAGAAGATAGCCCTGCGGAAACTCAAGAAGGAATGGAAGGAGATGAAGAATGAAAAGGCTGAAAGGCTTAATAAGGACAATACCTGATTTTCCCAGGGACGGCATCCTTTTCAGAGATATTACCACCCTTCTGCAGGACGGCGGAGCGTTGAAAGAAGTTGTGGAAGCCTTTACCCATGAAACCCCGGAGGATGTTTCCAGGGTTGTTGGAATAGAGTCGAGGGGTTTTATATTCGGCGGGGCGCTCGCCTGCCAAATAGGTGCAGGCTTTGTGCCGGTCAGGAAGATGGGCAAGCTTCCATGTGAAAAGATAAGGATCGAATATGGCCTGGAATATGGCACCGACATTCTCGAGATCCACAGGGACTCGATTATCCCCGGGGAGAAGGTGGTGATTGTGGACGACCTTCTTGCCACAGGGGGAACAGCCAGGGCTGCCTGTACGCTGGTTGAAAAAGCTGGCGGCAAGGTGGAGAAGGTCCTTTTTCTTATCGAGCTGGATGAATTGAGAGGCATTGAAAAACTGAAGGGTTACGACGTCTTTTCGCTTCTGCACTTCTAAATGTCCATCCTGTCCGTTTGACGATCCTGCTTATGATTATTCTCATTGCCCGGGCCTTTTGAATAAATGCACAACCCGGTACGGCCGGAGGACAATCCGTTTCAGCCTTATCTCATGAAACCGTTACCTTGCAAGAATTTCAGCTATCTGGACGGCGTTGAGAGCGGCGCCTTTCCTTATATTGTCGCTTACAACCCACATGTCAATGGCGTTTTCCAACGCGGGATTCTCTCTTACCCTGCCTATAAAAACATCATCTTTCCCTGAAATCTCCAGGGGAGTGGGGTAGATGGAACCGGATGGTTCGTCCATGAGAGAGTTTCCCGGGAATGAGCCCAGAAGTTCTCTGACTTTTTCCAACCCGGGTTTTCTGCGGCACTGTACCGTTATGCATTCCGAGTGGGCGTTGAATACCGGTATGCGTACGCAGGTGGCGGAAACCTGCATCCCGGGGCAATCGAGGATCTTCCTTGTCTCTTTTACCATCTTGACTTCTTCGGTGTAATATCCCGGGAATTCATCGGAGAGGCCGCCTATCTGGGGGATTGCATTGAAGGCAATCTGGTAAGGATAAACTTCTCTTCCGATTGGTTCTCCGGCAGAATAGGATTTTACCTGCCTTTCAAGTTCCTCCACGGCGTTTCTGCCTGTGCCAGAGACTGCCTGGAATGTTGAAACGATGATCCTGTCCACTGTGTATTCCCTGTGTATGGGAAAAATGGCCATAACCATCTGTATCGTGGAACAGTTCGGGTTTGATATGAAGCCCCGGTGGTTTTTCAGGTGATGGCTGTTGACCTCGGGAACCACGAGAGGAACCCGCGGGTCCATCCGGAAATCTCCGCCGTTATCTATGACTACCGTGCCTTTTTTTACGGCGTCCCATCCAAACAACTGGCTTGCGCCCTTGCCGCCTTCAGTCCCGGCAAAGAGGGCAATATCCACGCCGTCGAAGGATTCGGCCTTTGTTTCTTCCACCCTGAAGGATTTTCCAGCAATCTCTTCATCTCTCTCCCTCGTCGCAAGTATCTTCAGATCGCTGTAAGGGAAGTTCCTTTCGACAAGTATCTCCACCATCTTTTTTCCGACCATTCCTGCCCCGACGACGGCAATCCTGTATTTTTTCATCTTGTCTCCCTGCTGCTCCTTAAAATTGAGCCTGCCAATGTTCCGGCAATGAATGCTTTGATAATGTCAAAAGGCAGGAATGGAAGAAACCCTGCCAGGAAAGCCCGTGAAACGGGGATCCTGAGGTAGAAGGAAAGCCATAACGTTCCCATGAGGAGGATAGTTGTTATACCTGCGAGCATTGCCCGTATCCTGCCCGCGCAGGATCCGTCTTTTTCGCACATCAGTCCTATAATGTAGGCGGCCGCGGCGAATCCCGTTATGTAACCCGTGGTGGTTCCGAGAAAGGCCGAACCCGAGAAGGAGAACCATCCAATGCCGGCGGCTCCTCCAAGGATGTATGCCAGCTGGCTTATGGCCCCGAATTCCTTTCCCAGCAGGATGCCGGCAAGCAGGACCGTGAAAACCTGTCCCGTGAAAGGAACGGGGGTAAAAGGGAGCCTGAAGCAGAACTGGGCCGAAAGCCCCGTCATGAAGGCAAATCCCATGGAGAGAAAGAATTTCTCTGCCAGTGTAAGGGCTCCGAAAAATTCGTGGTACTTCTCCCACGTACCGTTCCACCTGCCCAGTATTTTTTCCATTTATTTCTCCTTTTCCTTTCCTGATTCTGCCAAACCTGATATATTTTATAGTCTTCTTCTCTTTTTTTAAGGTTTCACAAGTATTTTTAGCTATGCCACCCGTTTTCTCTTATACCTTGCCCGAATCTCCCTTCCCCTGTGGGGAAAGTGATGAGAAAGCGGCATATATAATCCCTGCCTTGCATCTCCCCCCCTTACGCCACTGATGTTTTAGCGACTGCCCAAGGGGGAGGAGAGGGCAGAAAATTTATGACTGCCCCGATCCTGGTCAAGGATGAGGGAACCCTTAATATGAAATTCCCCACGTAAAACTTTTTATTTCTTTTCCCCGCAACCCTTTCGGAGCGGCGGGAGACCGTTACGCCCGTTCCTATGCCCCATTTAAAGGATATGCCTTCGCCGGACAAAGATTAAAGGCTTTCTGCGGTCTTCAATATTTCGGACTCGTCGGCTTTCGGGCCTATAAGCGAAACATAGAAATTGGAAGATGTGAAGAGTTCCTCCGCCATCGACAGAATTCCTTTTGAGTCCACGGAGTCTATCTTCCTGAGTATTTCGTTCCTGCCGGATATCCTGCCGCCGGAGATTTTCTGTTCACCGAGCCAGAGCATGTATTCCGTGTTGTCTTCCAGCCTCATGAGGAACTGGGACGAGAGGAACCTTTTTGCCCTTTCAAGTTCGCTGGCCCTGACCCCCTTTTCCTTAATTTTCTTCAATTCGTCAACAACCGCGGAGATGCATTTTTCCGCATTTTCCGGAGATACCCCCGCGTATATCACGTAAACGCCCGTATCGTTGTAGAATCCGGTCATGCTTTTTATGGCATATGCAAGCCCCATGTCTTCCCTTATCCTGTTGAAAAGCCTGCTGCTCATGTTGCCGCCCAGTATTATATCGAGAAGATTAAGGGCGTACCTTCTTTCATCGAACCTTGAAATGCCCATGCCTCCCATGGCTATGTGTGTCTGCTCAGTTTTCTTTCGTATGTTGGTGATGCGCGGACCTTCGGGTTTCCTGTTCCACTCTTCGAAAACGCTCTCCTTCTCCTGGCGGAACCTTGAAAGGTATTTTGAGGCCGTTTCGGAAACCTGCTGTTCCGAGACGTTACCGGCTATGCTGACTACGATGTTTTCCGAATTATAAAACTTATGGGTATAATCGAGGAGATTTTTCCTTGATATGCCCGTAACGCTTTCGGCTGTTCCGGCAACAGGCTGGCCCAGGGAATGGTTGCTGAAGAGTTGCCTGTCGAAGATTTCAAAGACATACTTTGCGGGTATGTCCCTGTACATGTTTATCTCTTCTATGATTACCTTCCTCTCTTTCTCTATGTCCTCCTCTTTCATGAGTGGATTTTGAACCATGTCAGAGAGCACGTCCATGCCGAGATCGAAATAATTTTTCAGAATCTTTATCCAGTAGCAGGTTACTTCTTCGGACGTGAATCCGTTGAAGGTTCCCCCGACACCCTCAATTTCTTCCTTGATGCGGTTGCAGCTCCTCTTTTTCGTGCCCTTGAAGAGAAGGTGTTCCACGAAATGGGATATTCCTGAAATTTCAGGGGTTTCGAACCTGCTGCCCGCCTTTATGAGGATGCCGGTCGATACTGAGTGAAACTGGGGCGCCTTCTTAAAAATTACCTTTATCCTGCCAGATATGACAATCTCTTTCCAGTCCATTTAACATCTCCTCCGGTATGGGTGTTTGACGGGCGGACAGGCAGCTGCTGCCCCCGGCAAGGTTTCTTTTTGGGAAACGGCCGACCGGGGTTCCCTCAAACCGCAACCCTCCCGTTTGCCTGATGTTTCATTGTTTCTGGGGTTATCCCGGTTTATCCCGGGAACGGCAGGGAACCGATTCCTTAATCTTACTGCCCGGCATTCATTTGACATTTATTATAACTGTATTAATATATTCTGACAAGAAAGAGCCAATACGGTTCCTTCCGGGAGGGATGCAAAATGCGAATAGGTTTCATGATGAATTTTAACAGGGAAAGGGTGGATTTTGCAAAAAAAGCCGGCTTTAAATGCTGTGAACTTAAAGTATCCCCGGAGGACGATTTTTTTCCGGGCAAACCAGGATGGGAGTCAAGGGCTTCAGATGTTAAGGGGTATTTCGACAGCCAGGACATAAGGATCTCGTGTCTTGCCGGATTTTACGTGAACCACATGGATCCTGCCAGGGAGGAAGAGTATAAAAAGCTTGTAAGAAACTCGATATTGCTGGCAGAGAAGATGAACGTGGGTGTAGTGGCAGGCTTCTCAGGCAGGATTAAAGAGAAGTTCCTGCTCAGGGACAGCCTTCAGAAATATAAGGAGATATGGAGTGAACACGCAAGGTTTGCGGAGGACCGGAATATAAAGATAGCCTTTGAACACTGTCCGCTCGGCAGATTTTTTACTACCTGCGAAGGGAGCAATTTTTTCTGTTCCCCTGAAGCATGGGACATGGCATTCAACGAGGTGCCTTCAAAGGCAATAGGGCTGGAGTGGGATCCGAGCCACCTGGTATGCAATTTCATAGATCCCTTGTCAAACATGAGGATTTACGGCAGCCGCATATACCACGTTCATGCAAAGGATGCCCACGTAAACAGGGATATCATGAGCAGGTACGGCAACTGTTATCCCGGGGCGATGGAGCACTGTTTTGCGGGTTTCGGAGATACGGACTGGAACCTGGTGATCAAGGAGCTCCACAGGCTGGAATACAGGAACGATCTTAACATAGAGGGATGGCACGACAGGGTTTACAGGGATGAAGGAAATAGAAAAATGGAAGACGAGGGGCTTATCCTTTCTCTTAGGTATCTCGAACAGTTTGTCATCCAGGACCGGGAGGCTGCATGAAAAAAATATTGTATCTGTATAACGAATCGGTTTTCCACCCTTCAAAATGGGCGGGAGAGATCCTTTCGGACATGATGAAGGGAGACGGCCGGTTTGAGCTTGTTATGACTGACAACCTTGATGCGCTGAAGATCCTTCCGGAGTCAGGCTACTCTGCCGTTGTAATCTACACGACCGGGGTAAACGATGAACTGACCCCCGCCAGAGAAAAAGGGCTTCTCTCTTTCGTTGAAAATGGCGGAGGGCTGGTTGGAATCCATTCGGCCGCAGACAGCTTCAGGGGGAACCGCAGGTATGTCGGACTGATGAACGGAGAGTTCCTTTCCCATCCGGAAAGACATACTTTCGACCTGAACGTAATAGATGATTCCCATTACATAACATCAAGGATGGAAGATTTTTCGGTTTACGACGAGATGTACCATTTGCAGGGATACGATCCTTCCAGGGCCAATACTCTCATGACAACCATGTGGCAGGGCAGAAAGATCCCCATGCTTTACGAAAGGATGCACGGCAGGGGACGGGTCGTATACGTGGCAAACGGCCATACTAAAGAAGCATGGAATTCCAGGGAATTCAGGAAGACAGTCATAAGATCGGTTGCCTATAGCGCTGGTGAAAATCCAGTAAGCAGAGAGATAAGGTGCGGCATTATTGGATACGGCCCTTCTTTTAACATGGGCAGGTATCATGCCGGATGGATCAATTCGATGAAGGGACTTAAAACCGTGGCCGTATGCGATACCGATCCTGAAAGAATAGAGGCTGCAAAAAAGGAACTTCCGGGGCTGGACGGGTATTTCGACGCCCCGGATAAGATTCTCGGGATGAAAGACCTCGACCTTGTTGTGAATATTCTCCCCCATGTTCTGCATGCTCCCATGGTTATCAAGTGCCTCGATGCCGGCAAGCATGCCATTGTTGAAAAACCTTTCTGCCTTAATACCAGGGAAGCCGACAGCATGATATCCCTTGCAGAAGAGAAGGGGCTGATGCTGAGCGTTTTTCACAACAGGAGATGGGATCCGGATTATCTTGCCATAAAGGAGATCGTCGGCAAGGGATTGATTGGCAGGATCTTCCACGTGGAGTGCGGTCTTGCGGGATACTCCCACCCGCGTTTCTGGTGGAGGTCGGACAAGGCGGTAGGGGGAGGCATTCTTTTCGACTGGGGCGCCCATTTCATGGACTGGGTGCTCAACCTGGTTGATTCCAGGATAGCCCAGGTTTCAGGAAACCTGAAGAAGCTCGTCTGGCACTCGGTGACAGCCGAGGATTACGGGCAGGTTTGCATCAGGTTTGAAAACGGGATTACCGTTGATTTCGTTTCGTCCTGCATAAGTTCTTCCTCCAGGCCCAAGTGGAGGATTCTTGGCACGAAAGGATCAATAGAGGAGAGTGCTGGAAACGAGATGGTTCTTACCAGCCTGGTTTCAGGTATCAGGCAGGAGTCCCCCGTGACATTCAAGGCAAATAAAGATGCATGGGCCGAATATTACAGGAATATAGCCGACCACCTGATAATGAAAGAGGAACTCGAGGTCAAACCCCGGCAGGCAAAGAGGGTCATAGGAATATTCGAAGTTGCGGAAAAGAGCTCTAAGGAAGGCAGGAGCCTTCCTCCTCTTGAAGGATGCGAGTAACACGATTAAAATCAAACCTGGCCCCGGAGGAATTAATACCTGGCGGCCGCTAACGGATGCATATTGAACGAGGAGGATTAATGGAAGGGATAAGGTTTTTCGACTCTAATGTTTTTATAGGCACTCCTATGATCGCCGGAACTTACGCTCCTGCGGAGTCCGCCGGGAAACTTCTGGAGACCATGGATAAAGCCGGCATAGAAAAGGCCATGGTATGGCATGTTGCCCAGCATGACAGCTCGCCGGTTTACGGCAATAACCTGCTATCAGAAGAAGTAAACGGCAGGGAGAGGCTGCTGGGAACCTGGACCGCCATTCCTCCCCAAACGGGAGAGGTTGTGAAAGAAGGTTTTTTCGGGGAGATGAAGAGGAACAGGATTTATGGCCTGAGGATGTTTCCGGCATCTCACAGTTATCTTCTCAACAGGGTGAGCTGCGGGAAATTCCTTGACGAGGTTTCGGAGAGGAAAATACCGCTTTTCTTGTCGATATCCAGGAGGATTACCTGGCAGGATGTGTACGATATCATGGCCCAGTTTCCTTACCTGACATGCGTGGTGTGCGATATCGGAAGCTGGAGCCCGATGAGGAACCTCCTTCCCCTTCTTGACCGGTATCCGGGATTTTACGTCGAAACCAGCATGCTTTCACTGCACGAAGGAAACATAGAGTTCATCGTAAAAAGAAACGGGTCGGACAGGATTCTTTTCGGCACGGGTTTTCCGGAAAAGTACATCGAGTCAAATACCCTTGAGCTTCTTCACGCTGAAATACCGCTCCCGGACAAGCAAAATATCGCTTCACTCAACCTTGAAAGGATCATATCAGAGGTGAAACTATGAAAGATGAACTTAGAAGAGAATTTTTCGGGAAAGGGAAGGTTGCAAATTGTCCGATTTACGACATGCATGCCCACATGGGTAACTGGTACGCCATAACCTTCCCATCGGTGGAAACCGCCGAGATGATCAGGAGGATGGGGCTGTCAAACGTTAAGCTGACGGTCTTCTGCCATCATGCCACCCTGAATGCTCCTGATATCGGCAACAGTGTTAATATCGAGGCAGTCAGGAAATATCCCGGAAGCCTTAGGGCATACTGCGGCATCAATCCGCACTACCCTGAAAAGGCTTTGAGGGATATAGAAAAGATGGAAGAGAACAGGGATGTTTTCGTAGGATTCAAGTTACTTGCTGATTACCACAGGGTGCCCATTTCCGAGGGTGTCTACAACGATGCGTGGAAATATGCCCAGGAAAAGGAACTGCTGGTACTTCTCCACACCTGGGGCGCCAGCATGTACGATGGCCCGGCGGTAATTGAAAAAGTGGCCGAAAGGTATCCCGGGGTCAGGATCCTCATGGGACATTCATGCCACAGCAACTGGCAGGGCGCCATTGACCTGGTAAAGAAGTTTCCCAACGTCTACATGGAGCTTTGCGCCGTTCTCGACGACAGGGGAGTTCTCGACAGGTTCGTGGGCGAGACGGGCTCGGAACGGATCGTTTTCGGAACTGACATGCCGTGGTTCAGCTACCATTATTACATAGGATCGGTGCTGGGAGCGGCCATAAGCGACCAGGACCGCAGGAATATATTCTACAGGAATGCCGAGAAGCTCCTTGCAAAGTTCCTGCCTGAAACAGGATCCTGAGAAGGGCTGTTAAGAAAGGCTCTCTTTTTTCAGTCTTTCACGGCGTTTCATGTCAGGGATGCCGTAATGCGGGCATGTTCCATATGTCGGAATTTCAGGCTTAAAATAATACTTGACAGGAAAAGTATCCCGTGTTAGAATCATTTTCATGGAAAATAATCCGTTATTTTTACCATGCAGGAGTTGCCTTATAGAAGGATATTCACGCCTGTATCTCGCTTGGCGCCGCTGATTTTTGCCTTTCGTTTTTTCTTATCAACATTTATTGTTTTACCTTGGGCGTTTACGTTGTACTCTAAGTGAAATGAAACCTTGCCAACAAAGAGAATAACAGCAGGATTGAAATCCCGGACAAGCCATGACCGGGTAAAGGAGAATGGAATGGAAAACAAGATTATCCTGTCAGAAAAAGATATGCCGCAAAGATGGTATAATGTTCTGCCTGACCTTCCGAAACCCCTTCCCCCAGTGATGAACCCAGGGACAAGGAAACCGATAGAGCCGGGGGATCTTGCTCCAATTTTTCCCATGGCCCTCATACATCAGGAGATGTCCTCTGAAAAATGGATAGAGATACCCGACCCTGTTTCCGACATCTACAGGCTCTACAGGCCGACGCCCCTCAGAAGGGCCAGGAATCTTGAGAAGGCCATCGGGACGAAAGCAAGGATCTATTACAAGGACGAGTCCGTTTCTCCTCCGGGGTCACACAAGCCCAATACGGCCATCCCCCAGGTATATTACAACAAGATGGAAGGAGTAAAGAGGATATCCACGGAAACCGGAGCAGGCCAGTGGGGCAGCGCGCTTGCCTTCGGGTGCAAGATGTTCGGGGTAGAATGCACAATTTACATGGTAAAGATTTCGTATGAACAGAAGCCTTACAGGAGGCTTCTTGCCCAGACATGGGGCGCAACCATGTATCCCTCGCCTTCGACCAAAACAAACTACGGCCTGAAGGTTCTCAAGGACGATCCTGTTTGTCCCGGAAGCCTTGGGATCGCTATATCTGAGGCGGTCGAGGATGCCGTTTCAAGGGAAGACACAAAGTATTCTCTCGGAAGCGTTCTCAACCACGTCCTGCTCCACCAGACCGTGGTAGGCCTTGAGACGAAGAAACAACTCGAGATGATCGGTGAGAAGCCGGATGTTCTGATAGGATGCGTGGGCGGAGGCAGTAACTTTGCGGGGCTTATTCTGCCGTTTGTGCCGGATAAGATCAGGGGAGACAAGGTAAGGTTTCTCGGTGTGGAGCCGAAGGCCTGCCCGACACTGACAAAGGGGCTTTACAAGTACGATTTCGGGGATACCGCATGCACCACACCCCTTTTTAAGATGTTTACCCTGGGACACGGCTTCATACCCCCCGGAATACATGCAGGAGGACTCAGGTATCACGGGGCGGCGCCCATAATATGCCATCTGCTTAACATGAAAATGATGGAGGCCAGATCCTATTACCAGAAAGAGTGTTTCCAGAGCGCCGTCCTTTTCGCCCAGAACGAAGGTTTTCTTCCTGCGCCCGAGACGTCTCATGCCATAAGGGCTGCCATAGAAGAGGCCAAAGATGCCCCGGAAGGGAAGGTTATTGTCTATAATCACAGCGGACACGGCCATTTTGACCTCGCTTCCTACCAGGCATATTTTGACGGAAAGCTGGAGGATTTCGATTACCCGGAGGCAAAGATCAGGCAGGCTCTTTCCGAGCTTCCTGAAATAGAATAAGCTCCCTTGGAAAATGTTTTGATTTCAACCTGAATGGAGCATCCCCTTCAATGGGGATGCTCCTTCTTCTTTAATGTCCTCTTTAGAAGAAGACTGATATGAAATCATCCCGACAGGAGATAAAACAAAGAGGCTGTAAAAACCTGCCAATTCTTTCTTCTGTAAGAGTTTAAGCATTAAATCCTCTGCCGGATGGGAAATCAGGTTTGTACGCCATCGCAGGTATTGTATTTTTACCGTAATTGTGGCATAATATTGTAAAGGAGATGAGATAATGAATACAATGGGGCTTTTCAGCCTGAAGGGAGAAACGGCAATAGTTACCGGTGCTGCGAGGGGACTTGGGAAAGAGATGGCCCTTGCCCTTGCCGATGCCGGAGCCAACATCGTCATTGCCGACATGGATCCGGAAGCGGCCGCATTGACGGAAAGTGAAATCAAGCAGAGGGGAGTTGACTCTATTTCACTGAAGACCGATGTCTGCAACCAGCAGGATATAGATGAGATGGCGCTCAGGGCGGTTGAAAGATTCGGGAATATTGACATCCTGGTAAATAACGCGGGTATAGTCAATAATTATCCTGCGGAGGAATTATCCGTGGAAGATTGGGACAAGGTTGTGAAAACGGACCTGTCATCAGTCTTCTACTGTTCCAAAAGAATCGCCCGGGAGATGATAAAAAGAAAGAAAGGCTCCATCATCAACATTGCTTCTATGTCGGGGATGGTAGTCAACACTCCCCAGCCACAGTGCCATTACAATGCAGCAAAGTCCGGAGTTATCCAGCTTACCAGGTCCCTTGCGGCAGAGTGGGCAAAATATAACATAAGGGTAAATTCCATATCCCCTGGATATATGGGCACGGAAATGGTTAAAAGGGTTCTTTCACAGTATGGGAAATACTGGTTTCCCCTCATTCCCATGGGGCGTGTCGGAGAGCCTTCCGAGATAAGAGGACCGGTTCTCTTCCTTGCTTCCCGGGCGGGAAGCTACGTGACAGGAAGCAACGTAGTTATGGACGGCGGATACACGGTATGGTAAATCTCTCGCGACGTAAAAAAAGGTACCATTAATGAATAAAAGAGAAAAGATTATCCTTTATTCCCTTCTGGCCCTCCTGGGAGCGGCGGTTATCTTTTTCGCCGCGTACAGGTACAGGGAGAGGATTTTCGGCATAAACAGGATTCTTGTATATTTTGTCAGCTATGACGAGTCCGCTAACCGGCCTTTTCTTCTTCCTGTTGGCAGGAAGGTGTCTCCCTTTTTAAAGGTGGAGAAAAGGGCAAGGGCAGCCATCGAGGAATTGCTCAAAGGACCTTCGCCCGATGAGGAGAAAAATGGAATAGCGACAGCAATGCCGCAGAAAGCCATACTGAAGGATTTGTACGTGGAGGATGGAATTCTCTACGTGGATTTTTCAAAAGAGATAGAGGAGGGGGGGGGAAGCCTCCTGATGACAGAAAGGCTGGCACAGATAGTCTTCACTGCGACTCAGTTCGAAACAGTCGAAAAAGTCCGCCTGAAGATAGCGGGCAGTTACATAGAGTATTTCAGCGGCGAAGGCATAACGGATGTCGATTCCCCGATGACACGGGAGAATTTCGAGGAATTCAACAGGTAAACAGGAAAAATATATGGAGGAAGATGATGAAAGAAAAGATACACCCGAAGTACGAAAGCTGCAACATCGTATGCGTTTGCGGCAACATGGTGAAGACAAGATCAACAAAACCCGAGATCAAGGTTGAGATATGCTCAAAGTGCCATCCTTATTTCACGGGCAAGCAGAAGTTTATTGACAGCGCTGGAATGGTGGAAAAATTCAGGAAGAAATATAAGGATTATGGCACTAAAAAGTCCTAAATCCGGAAATGATTCGGCCCTGGCATCGAAACTGGCGGAGATACAGGCAGAATATGACAGGCATCTCAGCACGGTCACAGGGGAAGAAAGATCTTCGGCGTCTTTTCGGGAGTCCATAGTAAGGATCGGGGAGCTGGAGGAGATCATCATACTGAAAAGACGGCTTGAATCTATTGAAAAAAGGATCCGGGAAGCCGAAGATATTATACGGGGAGGCGAAGATGAGATGGAAGCCCTTGCCCGTGAAGAGCTTCAAGAGCTTGAAGCGGAGAAAAAATCGGCTGAATCAGAAGCATGTTCTCTTTTATTTCCTGAAGATCCCGATAACCTGAAGAATGCTATCGTTGAGATAAGGGCCGGTGTCGGCGGAGATGAGGCGGCTCTTTTTGCAAGGGACCTTTTCAGGATGTACTCAAGGTTCTGCGAGAAGAAGGGATATTCTGTGGATCTTCTTACTTCCCATACGGGAGAGTCGCCGGGCTTCAAGGAAATAATATTCATTGCCCGGGGAAAAGGCGCCTACAGGGAGCTCAGGCATGAAGGAGGGGTTCACAGGGTTCAGAGGATACCCGATACCGAGAATTACGGAAGGATACATACTTCCGCTTCAACTGTCGCGGTTTTTCCTGACGTAGAAGACAGGGACGTGAAAATAGATCCGGCAGATCTGAGAATAGACACGTTCAGATCTTCCGGAGCGGGGGGGCAGAGTGTAAATAAGACCTCTTCGGCCGTAAGGATAACCCACCTTCCAACGGGAATGGTCATAAGCTGCCAGGACGAGAGGTCCCAGATACAGAACAGGGCAAAAGGAATGAAGATACTGAAGGTAAGGCTGCAGGCCCTTTATGAGACTGAAAAAAAGGGTAAAATAGACAGCGAGAGGAGGGCTTTGGTAAGGACTGGAGAGAGAAGCGAGAAGATAAGGACGTACAATTTTCCCCAGAACAGGATTACGGATCACAGGATCGATCTGACACTGTATAACCTTGACAGCGTAATGGAAGGCAACATGGAAGAGCTTATTGACAGGCTTAAGGAGGGGTTACAATGAAAAGAATTATCCGGATCTTTTTCTTCCTACTTCTCTTATCCTGCGGACTTCTTTTCCCTGAAGAATATGAAAGTCTCCTGAGAAGGGGAGTCATATTCCTTAAACAGAAGATGTACGAGGAATCGCTTAAACTTCTTGAGGAAGCACAGAAGCTGAGTCCCGAGAATTCCCTTACATATTATTACCTGGGCGAATCACTTTATTGCCTGGGTAAAACTGACAAGTCCATTGACAACTACAGAAAGGCCATAGAGATCGATCCGACAGTCCCGGAATATTACCTTTCCCTGGCCATGGTATACCTTTCCATAAACAAGAAAGACGAATCCCTGGCGAACATTGACAAGGCTATCGAGATAGGGCCCGGAACGATTACCGGTAAAAAGGCAGCCAGGCTGAAGCAGGATATTGCTTCAGTTTCCGAGGGGAAATCTCTTGTGGCGAAATGGGTCAAGATCGAGGAGGAAGAGGCGTTGAAACTTATAGAGTCTGCGGCCCAGGCGGCTCCGCAGGAAGGGATGCCCGATGAAACGGGCCAGTTTCCGGAAGTCGTGAAGAAGGCAGAGAGGCTTGATATAGTCAAGCTTATCAGGAAGATACGGTTTGAGACTGAGACTGCAAGGAAGATGGCCTCAAGCGCCCTAAAGTATTATACACAGGCTGAATTGCAGCAGGTAACCGCGGACATGATAGATATCGCTTCCCCGGAGAGTGACAGGGACGTAAAGAGGAACCTGATCCTCGCCCTTGGAAAGGCTTCCACGCCTGAGGCCCTGGAACTGCTTCTCAGGATACTCCAGGACGGCAAGGAAACTTATGACATGAGGATAGCCGCACTCGAAGGCCTGTCATCTGCAAAAACCCAGGAGATAGTTGCGGCCGAGAGAACGACTCTCGACTCCATGGTTTTAAACAGGGAAAAGGAGAGGAAAGAGGCCCAGAAGAATATCGATGAAACGACAAAGAAGATAGAAAACATACAGACCAGGAAGGATGAACTCGTCCTGAAGAATCTCGAGCAGCAGGATAAGCTGAACCAGCTCAGCATGAAACTCCAGGAGATATCCATGCCGACAGAATTCGTAGATCCGGCCGCCCCCAGGTCGAGGGTTACAGCGCAGGAGATGACCAAGCTGAGAAGGGATATCAAGGCACTGGAGACAAGCATTGCAAAGCAGAACGAATCGATCGTACGCATGGACGAGGAAACTGCCGAGCTCCAGAGGCAGAAACTGAGGTACGAAGGCCTTCTGGCGAAAAGGGAAGAAGAAAAGGATATCACGTTCCAGTCGCGTGCTCCCGCCGGAGCCATCGCCCCGGAAGAAACCATGATGGATGCTCCTCCGGAAATGTTCGGAGAACCGGTTTACGTGGAAACTGACGAGGAAAAGAACGAAATAATATTTGCAATTTCTCTTATAAAGACACTGGGCAGCATGAGAGACGAAGAGAGCTTGCCCGTGATAAAGCGAGCGTGGGATGAATACAGGGTGGAACAGCAGAGGATCCATTACCTTCTTTCTCTTGCAAGGCTTTCCGATTTTTCCGGAGTTGATATGCTTATTGCAAGGCTGAGAAGTGATTATCTGGATGGACCGGCTTCGGAAGAGATCCTCCTCAGGGCAGGTATCATAGAGGTCCTCGGGGACTATCTTCTCCAGAAATATGATGACAGGCTCGCCGGGCTGGTGGAATATCTGAGCGAAGAGGGAGGTTACCCTGAAATCAGGAAGGCAGCGTCGGGAGTCCTTGCAAAGATTGCCGTCAAACCAAAGTAAGAGACGTACCCCCAGGCAGCTTATTTCAAGAGCAGGGCTTTTCCTCGAGGCATCGGGCATAGACGAACCCTTCAGGAATGCGGAACTTCTTCTGTCTCATGTTATGGGCAGGCCCGTTGTCGATCTATACCTGGACTGGGACCAGGAGGTTTCCGCCGGGCAGGAGAAATCCTTCTTATCCCTGGTGGAAAAGAGATCCGGTGCGGTTCCCCTGCAGTACCTGACAGGAAGCGTTGATTTCTTCGGTTACAGGCTTATTGTCAGGAAGGGTGTTTTCATACCGAGGCCCGAAACGGAGTTGCTTGTAGAAGAGGCCCTGGATATTTACCGGCGGCATTTCAGCCCGAAACCGGTAAGGATACTGGACATAGGGACAGGTTCAGGAAATATAAGCGTGGCCCTCGCAGGAGAAATACCGGAGAGCAGGATTACCGCTACAGATATTTCTCAGGATGCCCTTGATGCGGCATGCGAAAACGGGAGGCTTCACGGGGTCGGGGAGAGGATAAAATTCATCAGGCAGGATTCATTCCCTGCCGGATGCGGACGTTTCCATCTCATATTGAGCAATCCTCCCTACATTCCTGATAGAGAAATGTTAACGCTCCAGGATGAAGTGAAGAACGAACCAACCCAGGCGCTCCGGGCAGGAGCCGCCGGGATGGATGTCATAGAAAGGATTCTTGCAGGCGCATACAGGTACCTTGAACCCGGAGGCTATCTCATTCTCGAGATAGGATACGGGCAGGCAAAAATGGTCAGGAAGATCGAATGCGGCCTGCGCTTTTGTTATATAAAAAAAGATCTCTCGGGCATAGAAAGGTACCCGGTATTCAAAAAGGAAAACCATGGACAAGTTTATCATAGAGGGAGGCAGGAAACTTGAAGGGGAAGTGACGGTTTCAGGCTCCAAGAATGCCGCATTACCCATAATTTCATCCTGCCTTCTTGCCGAGGGTAAATCGTTGCTCCATAACATACCCGACGTGAAAGATGTACAGACCATGATAAAGATATTGAACAGCATGGGAGTTAAAACATCTTTCCGCAAAAACACCCTGGAGATTGATCCTTCAGGGATAAACAGGTTTACGGCGCCGTACGAATTCGTGAGTACCATGAGGGGATCCGTATGCCTTCTAGGCCCTCTCGTTTCAAAATACGGGAAGGCCGTATTTTCAATGCCCGGGGGCTGTGTCATCGGTTCAAGACCCATAGACCTGCACATAAAGGGATTGAGGAAACTGGGTGCGGATATCAACCAGCAGGACGGGAATATAGTGAGCAGTTCCGGAAGGCTTGAAGGATCCACAGTTTTCCTTGGAGGAAATTTCGGATCAAGCGTCCTTGCAACGGCCAACATAATGATGGCGGCGACCCTTGCAAAGGGAGAGACCTGCATAGAGAGCGCGGCTTGCGAACCTGAGATCGTCGATCTTGCCAGGATGCTTAAAAAGATGGGAGCAAAGATATACGGAGAGGGCTCTCATTTTATCAGGATCGAGGGGGTCAGGAAGCTTAAGGGAGTGGAATACGGCATTATACCCGACAGGATAGAGGCCTGCACCTACGTTCTCGCTGCATTCCTTACACGTGGAAATGTGGGGATAAGGGGAGTAGTTCCGGAACACGTATTTTCTTTTCTGGACGTTCTCGGGGATGCGGGAATATCCATGGACATAAAGAACGATACCGTATGGACAAGATCCGCCCCGGGATGGAAAGCCGTCGATATAACAACCCTTCCTTTTCCAGGATTTCCCACGGACCTACAGGCCCAGACGATGACATTTCTTGCCATGGCCGATGGAGTGAGCGTTATAACGGAAAAGGTTTTTCCCGAGAGGTTCATACACGTGGGGGAACTTAACAGACTCGGAGCCAGCATAAGCCTTGACGGCGCAAGGGCGATCATAAAGGGAGTCGACAGGCTCAGCGGAGCCAGGGTGATGGCTTCTGACCTGCGTGCCAGCGCCGCGCTGGTCCTTGCCGGGCTCGTTGCAGAAGGCAGAACCGAGGTTTCGAGGATTTACCATCTTGACCGGGGATACGAGAGGTTCGAGGGAAAACTCAGGAACCTGGGAGCTGTGATTGAAAGGGTCAACGAAAAATAAAGAATAAATGTTACGGAGCTGAAATGGAAAAAACAGGCATTGTGGTATGCGGAGCAGGCGGAAGAATGGGAAGACTCATAATTCAGCTTGCCATGGAAAACCCCGGATTCGTTGTAACCGCGGGAGTGGAAACTGACAGCAGGCTTGCCGGAGAGGTATCATCTATGGGAATAAGAGTGGTTGCAAGCCTGTCGGACCTGTCATTATGCGGGAATGTAGTTATAGATTTTACGAAGCCGGAGGCAACAAGCGAAATAATAGGGATATGCGCTGAAAAAAGAGCAGGCGCCGTGGTGGGAACGACAGGCCTTAATAAAGCCCAGAAAGATAAGGTTGCCGAGGCTTCGGAGGTGATACCCGTCTTCTTCGCTCCAAACATGAGCCTGGGAGTGAACCTCTTCATGGAGGTAATCAGGGTCGCATCTTCCCTGATGAAGGAATACGAGGCGGAAATTTCGGAGATACACCACCATTTCAAGAAGGACGCACCCAGCGGCACCGCAAGGAAGATCGCAGAGATCATATGCGAGACCACGGGAAGAAGGTACGAGGACGTGGCAAAGTGCGGCAGGGAGGGAACGGGAGATGCAAGGAGCAGGGATGAGATAGGAATCCATTCCCTGAGAATCGGGGACATAGTGGGGGAGCATTCGGTATATTTCGGAGGCAGGGGAGAAATAATGGAATTCACCCACAGGTGCTATAACCGGGAATCTTTTGCTTCCGGAGCCCTTAAGGCGGCCAGGTTTATTTCGGGGAAAAAGGCAGGGATGTATAATATGCAAGACCTCATAAAAGAGGAGACAAAGGTCTGTTGAAGTCATTCCCGGCCATATTAGTATGCCGGGATTTATCACATCCCGGCGCACATCGCGCAATAATCGCATTCAAAGGAAAGGAGGAATGAATGTTCGAGGTTAGCGAAAGGCTTAAAAATCTTCCACCGTATCTTTTTGCAGAGATAGACAGGAAAAAGAAGAAGCTCATTTCAGAAGGCCACGATATCATAGATTTCGGAATCGGAGATCCAGATCTTCCAACCCCGGAGAATATTGTTGAAGCTATGAAGAAGGGGGTTGGCAACGCGTCCTACCACAGGTATCCGATCGGGAAAGGCATGGCAGATTTCAGGAAAGCCATATCTGAATACTACAGGGAGAATTGCCAGGTGGAGATTGATCCTGACAGCGAGGTGTGCGTTCTCATAGGTTCAAAAGAAGGAATAGCACATTTTCCATGGGCTTTCCTCAACAGGGGAGACATCACCCTTGTTCCGGAACCCTGCTATCCGGTTTACCACATAGGAACGAGGCTGTCGGAGGGAACGCCTTTTTTCATGCCCTTGAAAAGTGAAAAAGGTTTCCTGCCGGATCTCGGAAGCATACCTTCAGGCGCGGCGGAGAAAGCCAGGATAATGTACCTCAACTATCCAAATAACCCGACAGCTGCTTTTGCGACGCGGGATTTTCTCATGGAAGCAATCAGTTTCTGCAAAAAGCACGGTATAATACTGGCATACGATGCAGCTTACAGCGAGATATATTTCGAAGAAAAGCCCGTAAGTTTCCTTTCCCTTCCAGGTGCCAAGGATGTAGGCATTGAATTCAATTCTCTTTCAAAGCCTTTTAACATGACGGGATGGAGGGCTGGATGGGCTTGCGGCAACGCGAGCCTTGTAGCCGGACTTGCAAAGATAAAGGAGAATATAGATTCCGGGACTTTTGAGGCAGTGCAGTTTTCAGGAGTCGAAGCTTTGCGCAACGGCCGCAAGAGCACAGAGGAGATGAGAAAGATATACAGGTCGAGAAGGGACTTGCTCGTTGAAGGGCTCAGGAAGGCCGGGTTTGACGCGCAGGCTCCGGGCGGGGCTTTCTACCTCTGGCTGAAGGTCGGGGGAAGCTCCATAGATTTTGCCGACGATCTTCTCGGGAGGGGAAAGATTGTTGTTACTCCCGGAGTGGGCTTCGGACCCTCAGGAGAGGGATTTATAAGATTTTCGCTTACCATCGGAGAAGAAAGGATAAAAGAAGCCATAGGCAGGATCAACAAGCTTCGGGGGAAGAATTAACATGGATAAAAAGATAGCCGTTGTTGTCGGGAGCAAGAATGATTTGCCTTACCTGGATGGGGCAAAGGAGATTCTTGAGCGATTCGGCATACCTTACGAGGTGATGGTTATGTCAGCCCACAGGAGCCTTGACAGGACAATGGAGTTTGCGGAAAAGGCCGAGGCTGAAGGTTTCGGGGCAATTATAGCCTGCGCGGGCATGGCGGCGCATCTTCCCGGGGTTATTGCGGCCAAGACCATCCTGCCCGTCATCGGCGTCCCCCTGCCCACCAGCGACATAAAGGGCATGGATGCTCTTCTCGCAATCGTACAGATGCCTTCAGGCGTTCCCGTGGCAACCATGGCCATAGGGAAATCAGGGGTCAAAAACGGCGCGATCCTGGCTGCAGAGATACTTTCCCTGAACGATGAGGGGTTGAAAAAAAAACTTAAAGAATACAAATTGTCACTGGGACAATAAAGAAGGAGAAATGTTTATAGACATACATGTTCATCTGAGAAAGCACCAGACTTACCTCCTGAAGGGTAAGGCAACCTATTCTACCCCGGAGCAATTGCTCAGGAGGTACGATACCCTCGGCATAGAAAAGGCGGTTATCCTCAGGGGCGGAGTTTCCCCCGAGTGCGGTCTGCAGGGACAGTCGATTGAAGAAGTCTTCGATATATGCGAAAAGTATCCCGGAAGGTTCATACCATTCTGCAACATAGATCCGAGGTTCATGACAAACACGCCCCATGCGCCTCTCGAAGAGATCATAGGGTATTACAAGGAATGCGGCTGCAAAGGCATAGGAGAGTTATGTGCAAATCTGCCTTTCCTTGATCCTATGGTACAGAACCTTTTCAGGAAAGCCGAACAGGTGGGAGACATGCCGGTGACATTCCACGTAGCCCCGTTCATCGGGGGCACGTACGGACTTTACGACGACCCCGGGCTGCCCCAACTCGAGATGACTCTCATGAATTTTCCAGGGCTCAAATTCCTGGGCCATTCGACGGCCTTCTGGGCTGAGATCGCGGAACTTGAAACACCCGGAGAACGTTATCTTTATCCGACTTCTCCTGTGAAAAAAGAAGGGGTTGTGCCGAAGCTTTTCAGAAGGTACGGGAACCTGCTGGGAGACCTTTCCGCCGGGAGCGGTTATTACGCCCTTTCCAGGGATCCTGAGTATGGCGCAAGATTCCTCGAAGAATTCCAGGACAGGCTTTTTTTCGGCACCGACATATGCGAGCCCGACAGCGATACGCCCCTGGTGAATTTCCTGCTGAAACTCAGGGACGAGGGAAAGATAACGGAAGAGGTTTTCAGAAAGGTTGCAAGGGAGAATGCCGTGAAGCTTCTGGGCATTGACGGGTGAGACCGGATGTGAAAAAATCCGCACCGCTTTTTTCGCTTTGAAGCCAGACAAAAAAAATGGCGGTCCTTCAGTACCAGGGGCTGGTAAAAACATGGCGGCAGGTTGCTGTTTCATAAGATGCGCAATTCAGAACACCCAAAGGGAAAAGGAGGAATAAATGGCTGTTAGTTTCAGGGAACTGGGATTGGTAAATACCAAGGAATTGTTTTCGAAGGCAATGAAGGGCGGATATGCCGTGCCTGCTTATAATTTTAACAACATGGAACAGCTCCAGGCGATAATAATGGCTTGTGTTGAATGCAAGTCGCCGGTTATCCTTCAGATATCGAAGGGCGCAAGGCAGTATGCAAACCAGACTCTCCTGAGGCACATGGTACCCGGGGCGGTCGAGATGGCAAGGGAGATGGGCAGCAATATCCCGGTTGCACTAAACCTGGACCACGGTGACACTTTTGAACTTGCGAAAAGCTGCGTGGACTATGGTTTTTCAAACGTAATGATTGACGGATCTCACCTTCCATTCGATAAGAACGTCGAGTTGACAAAGAAGGTGGTGGAATACTCCCATGATAAAGGCGTGACAGTTGAAGGCGAACTTGGCGTGCTTGCGGGCATAGAAGAACACGTTTCGTCAGAGGTAACACATTATACACGCCCGGAGGAGGTTGAGTCCTTCGTCTCCAGGACGGGGGTCGACAGCCTTGCTATCTCTATAGGCACATCCCATGGTGCGTATAAGTTCAAGGTAAAACCCGGCCAGGAGATACCTCCGCTCAGGTTCGACATCCTTGAAGAGTGCCAGAGAAGGCTTCCCGGTTTTCCGATAGTACTTCACGGTGCCTCATCCGTACTTGTAAAGTATATAGAGATAATCAATGCATACGGCGGAAAGCTGGAAAATACAGCCGGCGTACCGGAAGAGCAGATAAAGATGGCCGTAAAGACAAACGTGTGCAAGGTCAACATAGATTCCGACGGAAGGCTTGTGATGACAGCAATGATAAGAAAGTACCTTGCAGAGAATCCCAGTGAATTCGATCCGAGGAAATATCTGGGCCCGGCAAGAGAGGCCCTGAAAGAGATGTACATTGCCAAGTGCAAGCTTCTTGGAAGCGATGAAAAAGCATGAAGAAGGAATGAGAGGATGAAGAGGATAGGAATACTAACGACAGGGGGAGACGCCCCGGGAATGAACGTTGCCATCAGGGCTGCCGTCAGGACGGCGCTCGGCATGGGAATCGGCGTTACGGGTATAGAGAAGGGATACAGGGGACTTCACGAGAAGCTTTTCATTGAACTGGATTCCAGGAGCGTAAGCGGCATCATAAACAAGGGAGGCACTTTCCTGAAAACCATAAGGTTTCCGGAATTCAAGGATCCCGGCGTGAGAAAAAAAGCTTATGCCAACCTGAGGTCCTCAGGCATAGAGGGACTCGTTGTTATCGGGGGCGACGGCTCTGCAAAGGGAGCCTACTATTTCTCGACCGATTTCGATTTTCCCGTTGTTCTTGTGCCTGCTTCCATAGACAACGACCTGTATGGCAGCGATTTCACCGTGGGTTTCGACACGGCTGTCAATACCGCAGTGGAGGCGGTTGACAAGATAAGGGATACAGCTACAAGCCACGAGAGAACGTTCATAATAGAGGTAATGGGCAGGGAGAAGGGGAATTTTGCCATAGAGGTTGCGGTTGCCTGCGGAGCTGAGATAGCGCTTGTACCGGAGATTCCCGCTGACTGGAACGGGATTGCCGAATCTCTGAGGGCTCAGGAAGCCATGGGGAAGACAAGCTCCATAATAATCATGGCCGAAGGAGCGGGAAAGGCAGAAAGCCTGGCGGCTTTTCTCAGAGAGAAGCTTCCTGAAAGGGAAATAAGGTATTCGGTTCTGGGATACATACAGAGAGGGGGCAGTCCCACTTACTTTACAAGGGTCCTGGCGACAAGGTTCGGCTCGGAGGCTGTAAGACTTCTCGCTGCGGGAAAATATCCTTTCATGGTGGGAATAAAGGGTGACGAGATTCTTTATACACCCCTGAAGAGAGTGGTTACAACGTCCAGGCTTCCAAACCTCGGAAATATAGAATTGATAAACAGGATGGCAATATAACGGGATGAGGGATACGAAGGCAAAGGAGACTCTTAAAATGAGAAGCGACATGATAAAGAAGGGGCTCGACAGGGCAGGGCACAGGTCTTTGCTCAAGGCTATCGGATTGACGGACGAAGAGATAAGCCGTCCCATAATCGCAGTTGCGAATTCTGCAAACGAGATAGTTCCGGGCCATATACATCTTGACCGGATAACGGAAGCCGTGAAAACCGGCATAAGGCTGGCCGGAGCCACACCCCTGGAATTTGGAACCATAGGGGTTTGCGACGGTATTGCCATGGGACATTCCGGCATGAAATACAGCCTTGTTTCGAGGGACGTGATAGCGGATTCTGTGGAGCTGATGCTCCAAGCGCACCAGTTTGACGGGGTCGTGCTGGTGGCCGATTGCGATAAGATCGTGCCAGGCATGTTGATGGCCCTTCTCAGGGTGAATATCCCGGGTCTCCTGGTAAGCGGCGGCCCGATGATGTGCGGTTACCTGCCGACAGGAGAAAGCCTGGACCTTATCTCCGTTTTTGAAGGTGTAGGAAGGGTTAAGAGCGGCGATCTCAGCGAAAAGGACATGAAGGTTTTTGAAAACGAAGCATGCCCGGGTGCGGGAAGCTGTGCCGGGATGTTTACAGCCAATTCCATGAACTGCCTCAGCGAGGCCATAGGGCTTGCCCTGCCCGGCAACGGGACCATTCCTGCTGTAACGGCAAAAAGGATAAGGCTTGCAAAAGAGGCAGGCATGAGGGTGGTTGAGCTTGTCAGGGAAGATATAAAGCCCAGGGATATTGCAACTGAAGCCGCCTTTACCAACGCCGTGGCCGTGGATATGGCCGTGGGAGCTTCAACCAACACCGTGCTTCATCTTCCTGCAATCGCCCGGGAAGCCGGCATAAAGCTTGATTTGGAAATTTTCGATTCGATGAGCCGGAAAACCCCAAATATTTCCAAGATATCTCCTGCATCGAAACAGCATATGCAGGATCTCGATGCCGCCGGGGGGATATCGGCGGTGATGAAGGAACTTGCTTCGAAGAATCTCATAGATAAGGATGTGTTGACCGTGAGCGGCAGGAAAGTCGGAGACATCATAAATGGCGCTTCAATATACAACAGGGATGTTATAAGGAGTGCGGATAACCCGTATTCAACCGAAGGAGGCATAGCTATTCTCAGGGGAAATCTCGCACCCGACGGAGCGGTTGTCAAGCAGTCCGCAGTTTCTCCTCTGATGATGAAGTTCAGCGGCCCCGCACACGTTTTTGACGGTGAAGAGGAAGCCATGAAGGCAGTCATGGAGGACAGGATAAAGGAAGGCTTTATTTTGATAAGGTACGAAGGGCCGAAGGGAGGCCCTGGAATGAGGGAGATGCTATCCATTACTTCTGTAATAACGGGAAAAGGTCTCGGAGAAAAGGTGGCACTCCTCACCGACGGGAGGTTTTCAGGCGGAACCAGGGGACCTTGCATAGGACATATTAGCCCGGAAGCCGCTGACGGCGGGCCAATCGCCCTGGCGCGGGATGGAGATCTTGTGGAGATGGACATACCGGCAAGAACTCTTGAGATCCGGGTTTCGTCCGATGAGATGGAGAAAAGGAAGAAGTCGTTCAGGCCAAGGGAGAAAAAAAACGAAGGCATACTCGCAAGGTACGCGAGAAGCGTTAAATCTGCAAACACAGGAGCAATCCTGGAGTAGAGGGCAAGATGAAATCAAAAGGCATATCAGGAAAATCCATAGAATATGTAGCAAACAAGGAGGGTATTGGTCCGGATTGCATCGCGGAAGGTGTCTCATCAGGCAAAGTTGTCATATTGAAGCATAAGAAAACCTGGCTCGGGGTGGGACAGGGATTGAGGACCAAGATAAATGCGAATATCGGCACGTCTCCGGACGTCGACGATATCGAACTGGAGATGCAGAAGCTGAAGGCCGCATGCGAAAACGGGGCCGATGCCGTAATGGATCTCAGCACGGGTGAAAACACGGTCAAGGTTCTTGAACAGGTTGTCGGAAGAAGTCCCGTACCGGTTGGTACTGTTCCCATTTATCAGGCTGCGGTTGAATCCATCGAGGAAAAGGGAGCTCTTCGGAAGATGGATCCGGAAAAATTGTTCGGGGTAATAGAGAAACACGCAAAGTGTGGAGTTTCCTTTACAACACTCCACTGCGGTATTACCATGGGAACGCTGGAGAGGCTGAGAAAGAATCCCAGGAAGTCAATGGTCGTCAGCAGGGGAGGGGCATTTCTCATAAGCTGGATGATAGCAAACGGAAGGGAGAACCCCCTCTACGAGCATTTTGACAGGGTTCTCGACATAGCAGGGAAATACGGACTGGTCCTGAGCCTCGGAGACGGCATGAGGCCGGGCGGAATGGCCGATTCCACCGATAGCGCACAGCTGGACGAACTTCTGACCCTGGGAGAATTGACAAAGAGGGCGTGGGAAGCGGGAGTCCAGGTAATAATAGAAGGCCCTGGACATATACCCATAAACGAGATTGCTGCAAACGTGATTCTTCAGAAAAAGATCTGTCACGGGGCGCCATTCTATGTCCTGGGACCGCTTGTAACCGATATCGCTCCGGGATACGACCACATAGTTGCCGCCATAGGCGGAGCTGTCGCAGGCATGAACGGAGCCGATTTTCTCTGTTACGTGACACCGAGCGAACACCTGGGATTGCCCGGGATAGACGAGGTTGTTGAAGGAACCGTCGCAGCCAGGATCGCCGCTCATGCCGCGGATATAGGGAAAGGCCTCAGGGGCGCGGTGGAATGGGATTTCATGATGGACGAGGCAAGGACCCGGAGGGACTGGAATGCCCAGAAAAAACTTTCCGTGAATCCTTCGAGGTTTGAGAAAATCCGTTCCAAGGCAGTTGCGGGCTCGGATGACGTGTGCACCATGTGCGGTAAATACTGTGCCATCAAGACCGTCGAGAAATATCTGAAGACAAAGGTGATCTGTTAAAATGGGAAAGGTGAAAAAATTCGGTGAGAAGGTACTCAGGATGAAGGCAAGGAAAGTTGCCGGGATTGATGAAGAAATATCCAGGCTTGTAAGGAGGATGAAGACTGTCTTGAACCGGGAGGAAGGACTTGGCCTTGCAGCTCCGCAGATCGGAGTTTCCAAAAGGATTTTCATCGCCCTTGACAGGGAGAATAAAAAGATCATAACGGCGATTAACCCGGAGTTGACCTGCCTGGACGGAAAGGAGATTGATTTTGAAGGTTGTCTAAGTTTCCCGGAGATCTTCTTTTCCATAGAAAGGGCCAGGAAGGTTATCCTTAAGGGTATTGACGAAAAAGGAGAGAGTTTTGCCATGGAGGCAGATGGGATTCTTGCCAGGTGCTTTCAGCACGAAATGGACCACCTTGATGGAAAGCTTATCATAGATTACGCAACCGAGCAGGAAAAGGCGAACTCTAGAGAAAAACTGGAAAGGCTGGCTAAAAGATGATACCTGAATTTCTTATTTCGTTCAATACCGGGACCCTCCCGTGCGAGGAGATGGATTTCCTTGTGATAGGAGGAGGCATTGCAGGGTTGAGCGCCGCTCTGGAGCTCAAATCTTTCAACACGGCAGTTATTTACAAGGACGGCATATCCGAGACCTGTACGTACAACGCTCAGGGCGGAATAGCATGCGCCCTCGGCAGGGGGGACACCCCACGCAGCCACTGGGAGGACACCATGGCAACCGGGTGCGGCATAGCAGATCCGGAGGCCGTGGAGATCCTTGTAAACGAAGGTGTCGACAGGATGCGCCACCTGGTGGAATCGGGTCTTGTTTTCGACGGGACGAAGGGGGAGTTCCACTTTACCCGCGAAGGAGGACATTCCTGCAGCAGAATCCTTCACATAGAAGGAGATTCGGTTGGCAGGAACCTTATGTCGTTTCTATACTCGAAGGCAACGTCGGAGAAGAATTTAAAGATATTTCATTCCCATTTCCTGATAGATTTACTCTCTGCAGAGAACAGGATTACCGGCGCGCTGATTTATGACGGGAAAAATAAGAGGATTTTTGTCGCAAGGGCGAAAGCTTTTATCCTTGCGGCGGGAGGAGCAGGAAATCTATTCCAGGAGACAACCAACCCTTCAGGCATCACGGGAGACGGGATGTCTGTCGCATACAGGAGAGGGGCGGAGCTTGCCGACCTGGAATTCTACCAGTTTCATCCTACCACGTTTTACCTTGCCGGCGCACCCCGGTTCCTTATCTCCGAAAGCGTGAGAGGGGAAGGCGGCATCCTTAAGAACGCCAGGGGCGAAAGGTTCATGCCTGACTACCATGTTTCGGGAGAGCTTGCCCCGAGAGACGTAGTTACAAGGGCGATAATAGACCATATGAAGCTGACGGGGACAAATTGTGTTTACCTCGATCTTTCAGGAATAAAAGATAACCTTCCGAAAAGGTTTCCCCAGATATACTCGTTCTGCATGAATTACGGTATTGACATAAGGAAGTCGATGGTGCCTGTAAGGCCGGCGGCCCATTATTTCATGGGCGGAATAAAGACGGACATGTGGGGCAAGACCAGCCTTGAAAACCTTTTTGCGTGCGGTGAAATAGCATGCACCGGAGTCCACGGGGCCAACCGGCTTGCAAGCAATTCCCTTCTCGAGGGACTGGTCTTCGGGTCGAGGGCCGGAAGGAAGGCTGCTGAGAAGTCAGGCATGAAGATCGGCAGGAATGACATAAAGTACAATTTCCCACAGAGGGCGGATATACTCATAGACAGGGAAGACCTCAAGAGGTCCATAAGGAGCCTCATGTGGAGAAACGTGGGCATCGAAAGAGAGGAAGCCGTTCTCACTACGGCAATAAGAAAATTCGACGACTGGAAAAAATATGCGTTCCTGAAGGAGTTTTCCGATATAACGGGTTTCGAGGCCTTAAACATGCTTATAATATCTTCCCTGATCACTGAAGCCGCTTCCCCCAGGAAGGAAAGCAGGGGAACCCATTTCCGGAGGGACTACCCGGCAGAGAATAACTCTGAGTGGAAGAAACACATAATAGTCAGCAGGAACGGTTTCAGGATACAGGATTAGCAGTCATGGAAAGGGTAAAGGAAAAGAAACAGGATCCCGTTTTGAGAAGGTGCAATTTTCAAGAAGTTTCCCTCGGTTACACGGAGGATGAAGCCGTTGCAGAGGCAGGCCGATGCCTGCAGTGCAAGAAGCCGCCATGCGTGAAAGGATGCCCTGTCGGAATTGATATACCTGCTTTTATTGCAGAGATCCGTAAAAGGGATCATGACAGCGCGCTGGCAAAGATATACGAGAAGAATATGCTTCCTTCCATATGCGGGAGGGTATGTCCCCAGGAGACCCAGTGCGAGGCGGCATGCGTTCTGGGGAGGCGGGGAAGCCCGGTGGCCATAGGAAAGCTTGAAAGGTTTGCCGGCGACAGGACGGTTTACACTCCCGGATGTTCTTCCCACGGGTTGGCGAAAACAGGAAAGGTTGCCGTCATTGGTGCCGGACCCGCCGGCCTGACGTGCGCTTGCGAGCTTGCGAAATGCGGTGTCCGGGTTACCATTTACGAGGCGCTTCACGTTGCCGGGGGAGTGCTGGTTTACGGGATACCTGAATTCAGGCTTCCCAAAAGGGTAGTGGAAAGGGAGATACGTCTCCTTGAGAAGCTTGGGGTTGAGATAAAAACCGATATAATTGCGGGAAGGACCATCACCATTGAAGACATTTTTAAGGCGGGTTATGCGGCGGCCTTCATAGGTTCCGGCGCCGGCCTTCCCTCTTTCATGGGCATACCCGGAGAGAATCTTCTGAGGGTTTATTCCGCGAACGAGTTTCTCACGAGAGTAAATCTTATGAAAGGGTACCTTTTCCCGGAGTACGATACTCCCGTAAGCATAGGAGCGAAGGTTGCCGTCATAGGGGGCGGGAATGTAGCCATGGATTCTGCAAGGGCCGCCCTGAGGCTCGGGGCGAAGCATGTTACAGTCTTGTACCGCAGGACCGAAAAAGAGATGCCCGCAAGAGCGGAGGAATACGAAAATGCCAGGGAAGAGGGGATCGGTTTCAGATTCCTTGTACAGCCGATTGAGATCGTTGGAGACGGACAAGGGTACGTAAGAGGCATAAAGATTGTCCATAACAGGCTCGGGGATCCTGATGAAAGCGGCAGGAGAAGCCCCGTTGCAATCGAAGGAACGGAAGAATTCATTGGGATTGAATCTGTAATCGTGGCCATAGGACAGAATCCCAGTCCGCTGATTCCTTCCACTTATAAAAAACTGGCTACAGGCAGGAAAGGAAATATAATCGTAAATAAAGATACGTGCGAGACTAATGTCCCTGGAATTTTTGCCGGCGGTGACGTAGCGACAGGCGCCGCAACCGTTATAAGCGCCATGGGTATGGGAAAGACCGCTGCCAGGAGCATCGTCCGGTACCTCGCCACGAAAAACCAGTCTTCAGATTCACCCCCGCCCGGTAAGGCCGCAGACGTCAATTCATGAATCTTTTGTTCCAAAGGATGGCTTTTTTTGACCCACCGGATGTGAGGGAGTCCGTTGACAAGAAAGGCTGCATATGCTAATTTTAAATTGAGTGGGGCTAAAAATCCCGTAGAGGCAAAGGGCATTTTGCCTTGCACAAAAAGGAGATACCCAAATGGAAGGCATTATGATGCTTCTTGTAGTGGCGATAATTATACTTTTCAATTCGGTTAAGATTGTGAGCGAATACGAAAGAGGCGTTGTATTCAGGCTCGGCAGGCTGGTCGACGCAAGAGGGCCGGGGCTGATAATCCTTTTTCCCATGGTTGAAAGGATGGTAAAAATCAGCCTGAGAACAGTGACCTTTGACGTGACTCCCCAGGAGGTCATGACCCGGGACAACGTTCCGATAAAGATAAACGCTGTTGTCTGGTTCAGGGTTATGGATCCCAACAAGGCGGTTGTTGAAGTGGAAAACTACCACATGTCAACCATGCAGCTCGCACAGACAACCCTCAGGGGCATAGCCGGACAGTTTGAGCTGGATCAGATACTCTCGGAAAGGGATACGGTCAACCAGCAGCTTCAGCAGATAATCGACCAGCAGACTGATCCATGGGGTATCAAAGTGAGCATAGTGGAAATAAAGGAAGTCGAACTTCCCGATACGATGAAAAGGGCCATGGCGAGGCAGGCCGAGGTTGAAAGGGATCGAAGGGCAAGGATAATAAATGCCGAGGGAGAATACCAGGCTTCCGAAAAACTGAGGGATGCCGCAAAGATACTTGCGGAAGTACCTTCTTCCATACAGCTGAGATATCTTCAAACGGCTGCCGAGATAGCCGCTGAAAAGAATTCAACGATACTCTTTCCCCTGCCCATAGAGCTTCTGAAATTTTTTGAAAAAAATGACAAGAAGACAGGCTGAGAAGATCGCGGAAAGGTTTGAGGAGAGGAAAATTCAAGGAAGGGAGTGAAGTCGTTTTCCCGGGTTGTTGTTTTATTTACAGGCGCAAAATGGCAAAATTCAAGAATACAGGCATTGTCGGTCTTGGCCTGATAGGAGGCTCCATTGCCCTCGGCATGAAGAAGAGGCGCATATCGGAGAAAATTACCGGTTTTAGCAGGAGGCCTGAAACGCTTGAAAAGGCTAAATCCCAGGGACTTATAGACGAGTATTACACGGATTTCGATGAGGGTCTCGACGGACTCGACTTCCTTGTTCTGGCAACGCCCGTGGATATAATAAAGGAGTATTTTGAAAGAATTAAAAAGCATGGTTCCAAAGTGCTGGTTACAGACGTGGCGAGCGTCAAGGAGAAAATATGCCGCGAAGCGTTCGATCTTCTCGGGCCGGGAAACAGCTTTGTACCTTCCCATCCAATGGCAGGCTCTGAGAAAAGCGGCATGGATCAGGCGATGGAAAACCTTTTCGAAAACAGGTATGTGATAATGACTCCCGGTTCAGATACAGGCGAGAAAAATCTGGAGTCCGTCAAGGGATTCTGGGAATCCCTTGGAGCAAAGACAATCCTGATGTCTCCATCGGAACATGACAGGATGGTCGGGTTGACAAGCCACATGCCCCATTTGGCTGTATACTGCCTCATATCCCTGCTGGAGAAGGAAGCCGGTCCTGAGACACTCTACAAATGCCTTGGAACGGGTTTCAGGGATACCACGAGGATAGGAAAGAGCAGTCCGTCCATCTGGTCTGAGATATTTATGGCAAACAGGGATAACCTCTGTTTCTGGATAGGGGAGATGGAGAAATCGCTGGAAGAAATGAAAAGTTTGCTGGTTAAAGGTTCCCGTAAAGAGCTGGAATCAAGGCTTAAAAGCCTTAGAACCATAAGGGAAAAAGCCGATGAAAAGAATTGAAGCTTTCAGGAAAAGCCGCAGGATGGTCATCAAGATTGGAACACAGGTTCTCACCTCCACAAACGACCGGCTTGA
>JAKPNC010000207.1 GCA_029548585.1 bacterium
GGGCGTGAAGAGGGGAGAGTATCCCGGAGGGCTGAAGGTTACAAGACAGACGGGCGGCGGTTTCACGGTGGATACGGGGAAAGCGGTATACAGGTTTGAGAAAGACAAACTTCTGCCGGAGGAAGGATGGCTGGTAACGGACAGCGGCAGGACAGAAATATTCAAGGGTTCCGGCAGCGGGGCGTACGTTATAGACAATACCGGCAGGCGGGGAGTAGTTGCGGGATTTAAAGCGGAGATAGAGAACATTGTTTTGAAGGAAGGGCCGGGACGTTTTGTCGTTCGGAGGAGCGGCTGGTATGTAACGGAGGAAGGGGACAGGCTTGGAAGGGCGGATATATGGCTGTATTTCAGTGCAGGGTCACCGTGTTTCAGGATGACTCACTCGCTTATTCTGACGGAAGATACCAACAGGGTATGGTTCAGGGATTACGGTATGGAATTCAGGACGGCCGGTAAACCGGGAGAAGTATACTTTTCGGCAGGGGATCCCTTGAAGCCAGAATTAAAGAAGGTAGATGCGGGAGGGGGAGAAACATACATGGTGCAGGAGGAGTATCCTCATTTTGCCGAACGAGAATACAAGGCTGAGATAGGCAGGTCTGTCGGAGGGAATGATACTCTTATCGAAGATATAAAGACGGCGGGAGACTGGGCGCACGGAGATTACGGGAACTACGGGATAACGGTTGTGATGCCCTGGCTCGCGGAGAGGTATCCAAAGGAGATATCGTTCGGAGAGAGGGGTGCGAGAGCGGTATTATGGTCAGGACGCTCGGGCAAGGAGCTTGATTTCAGGACGAGAACCCTCGTCGGGCAATATTTTCAGGATTGGGTTAAGAAAGGGATATACAATTCCGCGGCCCTTATGGATACGCCCAGCAATGCCCAGGGGATAGCCCGCACCCACGACATATGGGTACTGCCCCATGCCGGGGCTTATGATGAGGAGCAGGTAAAGAAGTCGGCCCTGGCGGCGGCCCGTCCCGTGCTGGTGATGGCGGACCCCAGGTGGGTGTGTGAGACGGAAGCCATCGGCTGGCCCATGTACCAGAAAGACACCCTGAAATTCCCGGAGGAAGAGAAACTGATGTCTGATTGCTGGGAAAGAATTTTGCTGCCCTTGAAGATGTTCCCCATGAACGGGTTCATAGCGTGGGGATGTTATCCCGACCAGAGTTACAGGGTCGTTGATGGCCGGATAATGGCGGCGTCTTCGAGATTGAAATCCCTTGCGGAATACGGTATGAGACAGGTTCCGACACGCATGTATGCGCGAAGCGGAGACCGAACATATTACGAATACGGATACAGGTTCGGCCGGTTTACAGGGGATTACGGCATAGCCCACTGGGATGCGCCGGGGAAAAAGAAAGGCGGTTTTATAATGGGGGCCCCCACCGGGGGAATCCCTCTTTTCTGGCAACTTAACACGGGTCAATACGGTATCATAGACGGGACAGTAAGGCATTGGCTCGATGAATACTACCTGACGGGAGACGAGTATTCGCTTGAGGTGATAAAGTTGATAAAGGAGTCAATTCTCAAACCGGGATCTCCCGTTGGACTCAGCGTTATAAAAACACTGCTTGCGGTTTCAATATATGACTGGGATGAAAAAATTACCGGGATTGCCCGCGACTACATACATTCCATAATCGATCCGTCAAGCCAGAACGGGATAAAAGACCGCGGGGGTTACGGTCCCATGTACAAGGACCAGGGAGACACAAATGATTTCCTGGAATACTACCTCGAAACCGGAGACAAGGCAGTTAAAGAATCTTTTCTGAAACTGCTGGACCAGCGCTACCGGTTCGACAGGAGGTACAATCCTCTCGCGCACAGGAATTACGATGCTTTTACCCATTCGGTGGCGTATGAAATGACCGGAGACGAACGTTTCCGCAGGGTGGTGGAACAGTCGCTGGGAGATGCCCTCTATTATTCGGGCCGGCATCCCCTTGAAGAAGCACTGGCAAAACTGCCGAAAGATCCTCTTGACTGGAAGAATTACCCGTATGATGCAGTTCTGGGACAGCATGAATATCATTTCCCTTTCATGGGCATTCCCACCGCATTGAAACTTATAGCGGAGAAAGGATGGAGCGGAAAAAGGACGCCGGTTATAATAAAACCCATGGATTTTAACGAGGGCAAGATTCTCTTTTTTCACAAGGCGGGAGAAGAGACAAGGCTCAGCATGATGTGTACTACAGTCAGGGAAGACATGGTTCCCAGGGTCTTTTCCTATCCCGAAGGGAAAGATTCGAGGGTCGTGGCTGTAGAGGTGAAAAAAGAAAAAAGGCTCCAGTGGCCTGCAAATATTGTTTTGCAGCCTGACGATATCTATCACTTTTTCGTGACAGTTCCTTCGCATACGCCGGGCGGATTATACCTTCTCAGCCTTGGGGGATACGAAAGGTTCACTCTTCTTGACATAACGGGAGACAAGGCGGCGTTGTACTGTCCCGAAGGTTTATGGGCGCCGTCGGGCGGTTCCATTCAAAGAGCGGGAGAAGGTTCGTTCGGGCGTGCGGGTGAAGGGATGCCTCTGTTTTTCCGGGTCCCGGCCGGCCTCGGGGAACTGGAGATCCTTCTGGCCGGTCCGGCCTGCGTGAAAAGGCCGGATGGTTCTGTGGCAGTGGCGATGTCGGTTGAGAATACGGGGAAGATTAAAATACCGGTTGAAGGGAAAGATGGTATATGGAGTATCGAACCTTTCATCCGTAATTTCAGGGGAGAATGCATCCCTGCGTTTTACAGGCTGTTCAATGTTGAGCCGGTGGTTGCTTTCGGGTCTCCGGATTTTCTTCCCGGGGGAACCACGGGCAGGCCCGCGGACGTATCGCCGAAGGTGCCTCCTCTTTCTTCCCCCCTGGAGTACCTGACAGGAATAGAGGGGCAGGCCCTGAGGCTGTCGTCGAAAAGGTCGCTGGAATTCCCAAGGGGATCGAAAATACCGGAAGGCGGGTACGCTTTTTTCCCTGGGAAAAAGGGAACCGCCGAATTCTGGTTCCGGGCGGACCGTTCAACCCAGGAAGTGCCCATTGTAATATACCAGAGCATTGATTTTCCATTCATAAGGGGGCCCTATCTCGAGATGCGTCAAAGGTATTGGATAAGGGGAAGCAGCCGGAATATCTACAGCATGCTTCAGCTGGAGCTCGTGCCTGACAAAACGGGGCTTCCAGTTTCGGGTTCCCAGGTGGAACATTTTTTCAGGCAGGGAGAATGGACCCATATTGCGTATACCTGGGATATCAGGGATGGCAAAAAGGGGACGGAAGGGGAATTTGCCGTTTTTATCAACGGGATAAAACACTCGTACCGGTCTGCCCCTTACGGGATAAATAAACTTCCTGGAACGGTGAAATTCGAACTTTCGGATAAGGCGGAAAAGATCGTGCTGGGACCTTTCGAAGGGAGCATGGATATTCTGCGGTTTTCGGATATCGTGCGTTACCGGGAGGATTTCCTGCCTTCAGGGAAGGTTCCGGAAATGGATAAAAATACGAGGGCCCTTTTCCTCTTTGACGGCAACCTCAGGGGGACTTCTGCTTTTTCGTCAGAGCAGGTTGAAGCGAAGTAAAAAAGGAAAAGAATGTATAAGAAGATACCCCGGCAGGATATTCTGACAGGCTGAAGGATTTACTGTTAAACAGATTGCATTTACAGGCAACTAAGTATGGAGGAAAATGAAAATCAGAAAATTCATGAAAGAAGACCTGCCTGCTGTTGTCGACCTGTGGAATACATCCCTGGGGAAGGACGGGAAAGAAGGGTGGTACCTGGAGGAAAATCTTTTAAGCGAAGAAAAGCTTGAAAAAGCGGTGAAAGGCCCGAATTCCGATCCAATGGGAATATTTGTTGCATGCGATGGAAAGAAAATAACCGGTTTCGGAAAGGGAGCGGTGAAAAAATACAAGTCTTATGAAGATGAAAAACCGGGAGATTTGCCCGGTTATCTTGAAAGACTCATTGTTGCCCCGGAATACAGGAGGAAAGGCGCAGGGACTGAGTTTCTCCGGAATATAGAATCCTTCGTTAAGGCAGAGGGCAAAGATAAAATAGAGATCTCATACTATTTCCCGGCTGTAACCGGCGTACCTGTTCTGCCAAAGACGCCGGAATATGAATTTCTGCTGAAGAAAGGTTATAATCCGCTGGTACGTGAAATTAAGCTGAGATTGGTGTTCAGAAATTTTACGTTGAGAGACGAGATTATTAAAACAAGGGAAGTATTAAGGCAGGAAGGAATAGAAATAAGATATTTTAAAAAGGGAGACAAAAATTCTTTCTCAATGCTGATGGAAAAGTATTTCCCCGACTGGTGGAATGGCTTTTTCAAAACGAACATGGAAAGGGAAAAACCGGTCCTGATTGCCGCGGATGGAGACAGGATAGCCGGCTTTGTGGGGCCTGTTAACGTCGAAGAAAACAGGAGGGCCAGTTTTGCTCCGGGAGTGGACCCTGAATACAGGAAAAGGGGGATCGGCAGGGTCCTGGTCAACCTGTGGGCGAATGAAGTCAAAAAAATGGGGGCAGAAGAAAGCATCATAGAGACGGTTGCCGACAATTATTCCGCACAGCACATTTATTTTGACATGGGTTTTGAAAAAATAGGAGAATTTATCGGCAAGTTTGAAAAAAATATCGTGTAGTTCACTTATTGACAATTGCACAGGCGATGTCCTGTTGTTATCTTTGAGGGGAAGCTTGTTCTGTTATCTTTCTATCCTATCCCTTACCCCATTAACCTGCCCGAGGATGTATTTTATCTTTATTCCCTCTCATCCCAAAAGGTAAAAGGGTGAAAGGACGGAAGACGGAAAGCCCCCCTCACCCCAACCCTCTCCCCTATGGGTAGAGGGGGAAAAGAGAGATCCTGAAGAGAAACGTTTCAGGAGGGCAGGCTTGTTGCCATGGTAGTCGCAGGTTTTTGTGTCCCGGGCATTTCTGGAAGGGCGTTACCTCTCAAAATCGGGAAAGGATAACGGAATGGAAATTTTATAAGATTGCATCAATAGGGTCCCTTCTAAAATAATCGCTGGTCGAGAATCCGCCGGCTCTTCGGATCAAGCCGCGTTACGTCGGCAATCTCGAAAATACTACCCGCGTAGTCTTTTATTAATATGGTGCCGTTGTCGAGACGCCGCACATCGTCAGGATCCTTAACCTGGATTTCAATTGGGCCGCAATCGGTCTGTATTTTCCAGATCATGACATCAAACTCTTCAACTATGCTGTCAATCGAGGTAATTTGAGGGATAAATTCCTGGCATCTGAACTCTTCTTCAACCACACGGCGCGTTGCCGGCGAAAAATCATCCATGGTCCGTACAAGACAGACTTCCTGCCCTTCGGAATCGCGGATTGAGATGTACTGATTCCTTAACGACCTTGGAAAGCATTTTGATAATCTCACGTTTTCAACCGGACTGGTATTTTTGTCCCGGCGATAAACAAGCTGTCCGCGTTCGTTTCGCGAAATCTGTATCATGGATGGGTCAACTTCCTGCTGTTTCTCATGGTTTGAATCTTTGGTATTCATCATTCAATCCTGTCTTGGCGCCGTACACGATTTTTCTCAAACTGCAAACAGCGCATGCAATTCAGCCTGCGTCTTGTAGAGTTTGGAATATAATCCTCCGGCTGCAATAAGTTCTTCGTGAGTTCCCTGTTCTATCAGTTTGCCCTTATCAAGAATAAGCAGGCGGGTAGCACGGCTAAGAGTGCTTAAACGGTGAGCAATGGCAATTGTGGTACGTCCGTGTACCAGGCGGTCTATCGCTTCCTGGATTTTCCATTCGGTTTTTGAATCCACGCTGCTGGTTGCTTCGTCAAGGATAAGGATCCGCGGGTCGGTTAAAATGGCGCGGGCAAGGCTGAGCCTTTGCCTCTCTCCGCCGGAGACCGTCTGTCCCCGC
>JAKPNC010000260.1 GCA_029548585.1 bacterium
TGGTATCGAAACACACCTTCATATCACCTTTTCTGTAAAGCCACAATATGTTTATATCATAAAACCCAAATTCTGTCAATTGTTTGTTTTTTTGGGACTATTTTCAGTCCCAGCCTTCCCTGCCCTTCAGCCTGACAAACTGGCATCCTCCGAGATTTTCCCTCTTCATCCTGCCGTTTACTTTTGTCACGAGGGTCAGTTCCTGGTGATGCAAATCTCCTACGGGGATTATCATGATCCCTTTCTCTTTCAACTGCGCAAAAAGGCTATTGGGAACCGATGGACCTCCGGCAGTCACTATTATCCTTTCGTAAGGACTGTATTCCTCCCAGCCGAGCGTTCCGTCTCCAACCTTTATCCTGACATTGTACCCGAGCTTTTTCAGGAGGGTTTCTGCCTTTCGCGCAAGCCGCGGCAGACTCTCTACAGAGTAAACCTTGCATCCCATCTCGGCAAGTATGGCAGACTGGTAACCGCTTCCCGTCCCGATTTCAAGGACCTTCTCCCCTCCCGAGAGCCGGAGAGACAGGGTCATCAGAGCAACCATGTAAGGCTGGCTGATTGTCTGTCCCTCTCCTATCGGAAGCGGGCCGTCATCGTACGAAAAGCTCCTATCCGCAAGAGGTACGAAAAGTTCCCTGGGCACCTTGAGAAATGCATCAATGACATTCCGGTCGCTTATCCCGCGGGATATAAGCTGGCTGTAAACCATCTCTTTCCTTGCTTCTTCAAAAGACATGGGCACTCCTCCTTATAAAACGGCACGAATGAGATTTAAGAAGAATCATGCCGTAAACACGCTCTGCAGGGACACTTTTAAAACTCTTTCAAAGGTCGTCAGACCAGTATAAATGCAGGATTCACTGATACATATCTCCCTAAAAAGCTTCCTATTTTTTTTGCCTGCTGAACCTGAGAAGCGGAGGGAAGAGTACCGCCACAAGCATGAAAAAGAACCTTTTCGTGTCTGTAAGCGGCCTTATCTTGCTTTTCTCGTCGTCGTAAACAGTTGATATCGGCACTGACAAGATTCTGAAACCCTTCCAGGATGACTTTATCAGAAGCTCTGATTCCGTCTCGAAATGAGACGTATTGAGCCTTACCGATGTGATGACCTCCCTTTTGATAAGCCTGAAACCGCACTGGGTATCGGGGATCCACTGGCCTGCGATCCCGGATATTAGAAGGGACATGCTCATGTTGGTAAGCCTTCTCACCAGCGGCATTCCCGTTCCCTTTATCCTTCTTTTGCCCACCCAGACGGCCGCACGCCTGTTCTCCCCGTAAGATTTTAAAAAACCCGGGATATCCCCGACGGGATGCTGGCCGTCTCCGTCCACGGTTATAACCGCGGGCAAACCCTTTTCAGCAATGTATTTGAACCCGGTCTTCAGGGCTTCTCCCTTTCCCCTGCAAATGGCGTGGGAGATAACCACAGCGCCTTTCCCTGATGCATTTTCAGCCGTCTTATCTGAAGAACCGTCATCAACAACGATAACGGTGGAAAAACTGCTTTTAAGATCTGACACGAGCCGTCCGATATTTTTCTCCTCGTTGTGGGCGGGTATGAGAACTGCTATTTCATCCTTCATTGATTCTCCTTCCCAGGAATTTCTCCTGTATTTCTTCATCAGTCATTTTATCAAAGAGCTTTTCCGCCTGGTTCCTTGCGCTTTTGAGGATTTCAAGATCCCTGATGATATTTCCTATTCTGAGCGGCGGTATGCCGTGCTGCCTGGTTCCCATCAGGTCCCCCTGACCCCTTATCTTCAGGTCTATCTCGGCTATCTCGAAACCGCTCTGGGCGTTTGCGAACTCCTCGAGCCTTTCCATGACTCCCTCTTCCGGTTCATAGACGACCAGCATGCAGTAACCCGTATCCCCGCTCCTGCCAACCCTCCCCCGTAACTGGTGAAGCTGGGCAAGGCCGAACCTTTCAGCCTGTTCTATCACTATGTATGAGGCTTCAGGCACATCTATGCCCGATTCTATCACGGTGGTTGAAACCAGCATCCTGGTCTCGCCGCTTCGAAACCCTGCCATTATTTTTTCTTTCTCAGCATGGGGTATTCTCCCGTGTATGAGAGAAACAGGGACCCCCGGAAGGCGTTTCTTTATCCGGTCGCATTCTGCAACGGCCGATTCTATATCTTCTCCGGCATCTATCGAGGGGGTCACAACGTAGCCCTGCCTGCACAGGGACGACTGGTCCTGGAGAAATGTGTAAATTTTCTCCTTCTCGTCTCTCTGGAATATGTACGTCACAACCTTCCTTTCACCCTTCGGAAGCTCTCCCATCGTGGATATGTCGAGTGCGCCGTACAGGGTCATGGCAACGCTCCTTGGGATGGGTGTGGCGCTCATGACCATGTAATGAGGGTTCTTTCCTTTCTGCTTCAGCATCTCCCTCTGCCCGACCCCGAACTTGTGCTGTTCGTCAACTACAACCATCCCGAGGTTTTTGAAAAGGAGCTTTTCCGTGAGGATAGAATGGGTTCCCACGACAACGCCGGTTGAGCCTTCTTCAAGGCTCTTTCTTATGTTCTCCTTATCCTTTTCGGGCATCTGCCCGAGAAGTATCGATATGTTTATGTTCTGCCTGAGGAAGAATTCCTGCCAGTTGAGGTAATGCTGTTCCGCGAGGATCTCGGTTGGCGCCAGAAGCGCCGCCTGGCCTCCTGCCCTGGCAATTATCCAGAGGGCAAAGACCGCCACGACGGTTTTTCCGGAACCTACCTCGCCGTGGATGAGCCTACGGATCGATTTCCCGTCATTTATATCCGAGATTATCTCTTCCATCACGGTCTTCTGGGGCTTTGTCAGTTTAAAAGGGAGAAAGGATTCGAATATCTTTACCAGGCCCCTGTCCATCACCGTGGAGATCCCCGCGGGCAGGGACTGCTCGGCTTTCTTGTTCAGCAGGAGATTGAGCTGGAGCATGAAGAACTCCCTGAAGATCAGGTAATTCCTGGCTTTCTCGAGGTTCATGTCAGATAGGGGAAAATGTATATTCTGTATGGCAAACCTGATATTTGAAAGTCCGAGATCCTGCCTCTCGGAGAGCGGAAACATCTCGACGGGCATCTCCCTCAACGAGGCCAGTACGATCTTTACCAGCTTCCTCATGTATTTCTGGGTCAGGCTGCCCGAAAGGGAATAGAGGGGAAGAAGCCAGTCCCTCCTTCCTGGATGGTCTTCCTCGTAAAGCGGGTTTGAAACCTGGAAGGCCCCCTTGTACAGGTCGATCCTCCCGTGCACGAAAAACTGGCTGCCGGGAAGGAAGACATCCTTCAGGTAAGGCTGGTTGAAGAAAACAAGCGGAAGGATACCGCTGCCGTCCGAAATGATGACCTTCAGGTATGATACCCTCGGCCTTATGTTCCTCTCCTCCCTGCCAAGGACATTGCCTTTCACGGAGGCGGTCTCAAACGGGACAAGCGCCGATATCTTTTTGAAATTACGCAGGTCGAGATACCTTCTCGGGTAGAAAAAAAGAATATCTTCAGTTCTTCCCAACCCGAGCTTTTCAAGGTCTTTTTCGCGTTTCTTCCCCACGGAAATCAACTGGGAAAGAGGGGTATCGAGGTTCAATTCCATTTGACGAAATCTTCTTTCTCAGGAGTCATACCGTCAAAACGGCAGATTCTGTTCTTCTTCGGCAAAGAACCTGTAAAATTTAAGTATCCTCAGGACCTCGTTTACCGAAGACTGGTAGACATGCCTTGACTCTATTTTGTTTATGAGGCCCGAAACTATGGAAGGAAAGGTGATCGCCCGGTCTATCCCCCTGGCCTTCATTATATCCTCGCTCTTCTTCCTCAGGTCATCAGAGGCAGGAAAGGCAGGTATTACGAGTATTCTAATGAAAGGTTCTTCCAGGAAAGATTTCCTGGCAAGCTGTACGTTCTCCTCACTTGCGAAATCAAATATCTCGGGATTCTTCTGAAGGACTCCGGGCGTAAATTTCATAGTGTGCCAGGATACAACCCTGACCATCCCGTTATCTATCCCGGATACGGAATCAGCCGACAGAACGAACCTTTCAGAAAGGCTTTCTTCTTTCTTCAGGCTGTTCTTTACCAGAAGGATATCGTCGTTGTGCAGAACGAAAAAACCGTTTGCGGTGAAAAATTCCCTGACAATCTCAATGCTTGCCTGGCTCATTCTTCTCCCTTTCAATTTCTTTTAAAGAGTTTCAGTTGATGAAGAAACCCATGAAAGTCATGCCTTTATAGAAGAGAGAGATAAGCGCTCCCAGGCCCAGGTAAGGGCCGAACGGCACGTAATCCTCGATGCTCTTTTTCTTGCACGCAATAAGCGAGAGGCTGATAACCGTACCGAGAAGGGAAGCGAAAAATATCGTCAGAAAAATGCTTTTCCAGCCGAGGAAGGCCCCTATCATGGCAAGGAGCTTGACATCCCCGCCCCCCATGGCATCCTTCCGGAACAAGAGTTTTCCAAAAAGGCTCAGGGCAACGAGAAGGACTGCTCCGAGCAGGATGCCCGCAAACGAATAAAGCCCGCTTATCCTTGCATCCAGGTTATTATGCATGCCCGGCAGGAGGATCGAAAACATCAGGCCCAGAACGACCATGGGCAGGACTATAACGTCGGAAATGAGGAACGTGTCTATGTCTATGAATCCCACTATCAAAAGCGAGTATGCAAAAAGGGTATACACGAAGAACCTTGCATCAATGCCGAACTTGGCGTACATGGCAAGGAAAAGTATACCGGAAAGCAGTTCCACGAGGAAATACCTTCCAGAGATTTTCTTCCTGCAAAACCTGCATTTACCCCTGAGAAGGAGATAACTCAACAGGGGGATGTTATCATAAAAACGTATGGCCTTGCCGCATGACGGGCATGTCGAACCGGGGGTAACAAGGGATTTTCCCTTTGGCAATCTCAGGATAACCACGTTTGCAAAGCTTCCAAACACCAGCCCGAAAAAAAATATTATTATTCCCATGGTTACAATGATATACCATAAGGGGATATAAGTCAACGGGCATGTCATCAATGACCCAGTAAGCCCATCCTTCCCAAAAGGCAACCATACCTCTGCCTGCTGATTGATCAAGCGTGAAAAAATGTAAAAGGCTGCGGCAAGGCAATAATATTGTTTTCCATTGACTCACGGAAACCAGCCTTTCTTCATTCACACCTGGAGATTCCGCATGTGAGAATGATCAGTTCTCTCCCCTTCACGTCCTCATGTTGACGGAAAAGTCCTCAGGGAGTAAAATATTCTTCTTTGCGAGAAGTGTTTGCGGGGCGTAGCGCAGTCCGGTTAGCGCGCATGGTTTGGGACCATGAGGTCCTCGGTTCGAATCCGAGCGCCCCGACTTTATGCTTTACAATTGACATATGCTGTTTTATCGTTATAATTAATAGGGTATCAACAACGGGCCGCTAGCTCATCTGGTAGAGCACCGCCCTTTTAAGGCGGGCGCGGCAGGTTCGAGTCCTGCGCGGCCTACTACCGCTTGATTTCATGCGGAAAACGGCGTTGGCAGCGTCGTTAACTTTCTCGGAGTATAGTAATACACTTCGTTGTTTCCTCCTTGCCGCCTTGTTTTCCACCGAACTCACACGGTACTTCAGGCCTTGAGGTAGAAAGAAAAGCCTACTAAAAAGCTTCCATGAGAGCAGGACTGAAGGGGAGCGAAGTCAGAAATTGAGATGAGAAAAGAGCAAACGGAATGACCGCCGGAGAATATCCCATCAGGCGCAAAACTTCTTCAAAAACAGTGGCATAAACGGTTTATACCGTCATTTCCGTATTTACTCCGCAGGACCGGCAGACCGCCTTTAATAACATGTCATTCTTTGCCGTATTTTGCCTGTTCTTCTTCTCTGAACCCTGATTTAGCCCATATCTTTCTGGCATAAGCAATACCCCTGGCAGGAGGTTTTATATCTCCGAGAAGACTCGGCCACGGATACCCTTTTTTATGCCTTGACGGGTCAGGATTCCAGTCGTCTTCTGCATATTTAGCCCTCTCTGATTTTTTCCTTAAATCCGGAACTTCCACGGTGTTGGAATCGTTCAGGGCGGAACGGTATGCCTGTATCCCGACTATTGACATCGCCACTCCCCTGTAGACATCCATGTAAGGCTGTTTGCCCGTTTTTATTGCCTGCGCAAAGAAGTAGTTTGTAAAGAAATCCCCGCCGCCATGTCCGTGTCTTTGGGCGTCTCTCGCGTAAGAAGGAAAGTCAGGCCTGTATATTTTTTCAACGGGCTCCCCGGGTTTCTTGTCAAAGGGCTCTTTCCGAACCCGAAGCATGTTGTAATCCCCGACCCGCAGATTCTCCATCAGCCCCCCGTTGCAGTGTATGCGTACCCAGTTGCCGTGGCCCCTGAATCCTCCGTGTATCGATTTGGCTATGGAACCGTTATCCATTCGGGCTATGATACAGCAACCCGTGTCACCTCTTCGCACTGTCATGGACTGCTCTTTATCTTCGTAATCATAGGGTGCAATAAAGCCGTTCACCTTCACCGGCACCGTGTCGGTAATATACATGATGGGACCTATGGAATGGGTGCAGTAATATGTTGAAACAAGCCAGTTTCTCCAGTGGTTAATGCCGGGGGAAATGGAATTGTAAGATGAAGCCACCATGGGATGCACGTATTCTCCCTCGCCGTAAAGGAACTTCCCCATTTCTCCTTTCTGGTAGAGCCTGCGCATCTCGTGGTTGAATGACATGTAGGGATAGTTCTCTGCGAAGAAATATATCTTCCCGCTTTTTTCCACCGCTTCTATGAGCTTCACCCCCTCGGCAAGGGTAAAACAGGCAGACGTTTCACTCATGACGT
>JAKPNC010000223.1 GCA_029548585.1 bacterium
TGATATTTCATAAATTGTACATGTTTGCAACGGGTGTGTCAAATAAAATTGAACAGAAATAAAAATTATTATACAATATTATTGAAAGTTTGTAAAGGACATTTTAAACAGAAGGTTCAGGAAGAAAGGAAACGACTCCCATTGAGCGAAGTGATGAAAAACGTAAAAGAATTCATGGTCAGGGACATTCCACTTCTTCACGAAGAGTCTTCCATGAAGAGAATCCTGGAAATATTCTCCAATTCCGGGCATAATATCCTGCCTGTTGTAAACGATGACAATGTACTTCTTGGACTTATAAGCATAGAGGAGCTTCTTGATAACCTTCTTTTTTCGAAGGAAGATATCTCTCTACTCGAGAAGATGTCATTTTTTGCGGATTTCTTCTCTGATGTGGTTGAGAACGTGGATTTGATATTGCCCCTGGTTCTGGCAAAAGACATAATGCAGGGGAACGTTTTTACCATCAGGGAAAGCTCGTCCATGATAAAAGCAGCAGTCCTGATGAAGAAGAAGAACGTTCACAAGTTGATAGTGGTAAACGAAAAGAACGTGCCCACCGGCTATGTTTCAAGGAATGAAATCTGTAAGGCATTTCTGGAATAAGGGACAAAAACAACATGGATATTAAAGCTGTTATAAGCATTTTCATATTTGTAATATCATATTTATTCATAGCGATCGAAAAAGCTCCCAGGGTATACGTGGCCTTATCAGGCACTGTCATGCTTGTGCTCTTAAAGATTTACACCCCGCAGGAGGTTGCCCTTTACATAGACTGGGAGACACTGAGCTTTCTTTTCGGGATATTCATCACTGTCAAGATAGTGGAACAATCCGGTTTTTTCAACTACTTTTCCCTCCTTGTGGCCCGTAAGCTGAAATTCAACGCGGTTAAGCTTTTCATATTCTTCCCCGCCATGGCGGCTCTTCTTTCCGGTTTCATAGATTCCATAAGCGTTATCGTTTTCCTTGCCCCCCTTACCTATGCCCTCAGCAGGATACTCAAATTCAATCCAATACCATATATAATTGCCGAGGTGTGCCTTGCCAACATAGGCGGGGCAGGGACCCTCATGGGAGATCCGCCCAACATTATTCTCGGTTCCATGTTCAACCTTGGTTTCACCGATTTTGCAAAACATAACTGGATTATCAGCATGGTCGCTGCTTTTACAGCCATACTTGTATTCTACCGTATGAACAGGAAAGACCTTCTTCGTCTCAACATGTCATTAAAGAAAGAAGATCTCGGGAAGCTTGTTCCCGAAGAAGCGATCGAGGACAGGTTCCTGATGAAGGTTGGTCTATCAGGACTCGTTTCTACGGTGGCCATCCTTGTACTCAGGGACTTTATCAAGGAGAAGGTGCCGCTTAATATCGGCCTTTCAAGCCTTATCCCGGCATTCACGATACTCACCCTCAAGGGTCATAATCCCAAGCTCAGGAATATAATAAAGGAAATAGACATAGAAACACTCCTTTTTCTCGCGGGCCTCTTTGTCATCGTGGGCTCATTTGAAAAAACCGGTGTTATGAATCTCCTTGCTTCATCAGTAAGGGAGTTCGCTGAAAACGGAAAGAGCATGGCGAGCATATTGTTCTGGGGAGGAGCCTTAACAAGCAGCATTATAGACAACGTGCCCGAGGCAATAAGCATCGGATATCTCATCAAGAACCTGATACCCCTGCTTCCCTATTCCTTTACCCTTCTCATATGGGCTGCAAGCCTCGGTCTCGATATGGGAGGAAATCTGACACCGGTTGGTGCGAGCGCAAATGTTGTTGGATATACCTTTATGGAGAACCACAAGGTATCCGTGGGATGGAAGAAATGGATATTCCTTTCTTTCATCCCTACTTTTGCGGCTCTTATCGTTTCATGGCTTTTGATTATGCTGAAGCATGCGGTGGGATTTTATTGAAAAAGTTTGAAACGCTCTTAAACTATATGGTCAGATGCCGGTTATCTCAATTCTGCCCCAGGCAAACATCTCACTGCCCCTTATTACAAGGAGCCCTTCAATGAAGGGAAAGCCGGCCGCTTCCTTTTCCAGCGTTTCCCTGTCTATCGTGCCTTTGACCATGTTTCCGAAATGGGTGGCGCTTCCGTCGGCAAAGGCCGCCGAAGATGAGACTACTGTGACCGCGTCCGCATCCCCGTAGCTGAATGAATGTCCGACGGTTCCGCTCGAAGTTGCTATCCCGTAAGGTTCTTTCCTTCCATGGAATCTTAGCCCTATCTTAAGGGAAAACGGGGAATTTCCGGCATATATTCCCACGATGAAGGAGTCTTTCATCCTGGCGTATATGTCACCCCCGTTTTCAAGGAAAAAACTCTCTTCTTCCCCGAACACCTTCTCCCCTGCAACCTGGACAATAGCCCCGGCTACTGATGCCATCGGACCTGTGCCTGTAAGTTCCCCCGACAGGCACATGAGTTTTATGATTTGCCGGCTGCTTTTGCACTCAACGGGTTCAAATGAAGATCTGAACACGGGATTCCTGCTGATGTAAGCCTTGATAATACCCCGCAGTTTTTCAATTTCTTCCTGCATTTCCCTCTTCAGGAATTTATTTGAAAGGACAAGGATATCCGTCTCTTCGTTGCGGATGGAGTACTTTTTCATCCCCGTCGATCCGCCGGCCACCCTGTAAAACCTTTCCATGGCATATTTATTCAAAGCATGTAACCCGTGTATTTTTCCTTTGAGCACGGCCTTCCTTTCATGACACGCATAGAGGAAGGATTCCGGGCCGGATAAACTATTATATCTCCCTGTCCCGAGTATGTTGCGAATATGTCTATTGCAATATCTGCAAGGTTTCCGTCAAGAATAGCCTTAATGCCCGGGGCATCTTTGCAGAAAAGCATTATCTTCCCGCTGCAGGCCATGTCTGAAATTTTCATGTTTTCAACTTCATTCCTCGGGATGATAAGTTTCGTTTCCGGGGATATCCTGAAATGCCTTCCTATCTGCAACAAGAGGTAATCATCTGTTTTAGCTTCCGGCTTATACCTGAAGAGATCCTTCAGCCTTATGCAAAAACCTTTTTCTGTCAGAAGACATCCGCCCGCCGGAGGAGAAAAATGGCGTATGTCATAACTTTCCGCATATGCAAGCTGTTCGGTTCTCGTTCTTCCTTCGATCGAAAGCATCATATTCCTGTCAAGAAGACCTTTTCCTTCCGGAATCGTGGCAGGAAGGAGTCCTGCGGAAAGCGGCCTCAGCAATCTGCCGGAAAGACCTGATTCCCTTTCCACTGTTTCAAGGGATCTCCTTGTCTGGGACTTGCCTCTCTGGTTGATAACTTCCCCCGTAAAAACTAGGTCTGCACGGATTTCTTCCATTACCAGGGCGGCCTTCCTGAGCATGTAAATATGGCAATCCACGCAGGGGTTAAGATTCTTTCCGTAACCATATACAGGCGTTTTAAGAAGCCGGATATAATCATCATCCGTGTCAATTATTCTCAAATCGAATCCTGACTCC
>JAKPNC010000234.1 GCA_029548585.1 bacterium
CCGGGCTTGATACGGAATCTTTCTTTAACGTTCTTTTGTATTGCCCTTCTCTCCCGGCGTCATCGTAAACGCTTTTAAAATCTCTCCCTCTGAAATCTGTCTTTTTTTTGAACGATTAAGGAGGTAAAATTATAATGTTATACGCCTGTGAATGAAGGCCCTGGTTTTGGGGGAAGATAAGAAGGAGCATAAACCGTGAAACTATACAGGACGATATTATCCGAAAGGATACGGAGAACCTCTACCGTAGAAAGTTTCAGGCTGATCCCGGAAGAAAAGATATCTTTCATACCCGGCCAGTTCACCCAGGTATTACTGGACCATGCCAACCCCGGCAACCATACGCTCAACAAGTACCTCTCTTTTTCCTCCGCCCCTGGCAGGGAATACGTTGAAGTATCCAAGAGGTTGACGGAGAGCGATTTTTCGGGCAGGCTCAAATCTCTCCGGCAGGGAGACGAAGTATGGATCAGCGGGCCCATGGGCAACTGTGTCCTGGACACCCGGCGGGAGAAGATAGCCTTTCTTGCAGGTGGAATAGGAATTACCCCTGTTATATCCATCCTCGAACATTTATCCGACATGAAACTGGAGAAGGATATCGTCCTGCTCTACTCCAACCGGCTGGAAGAAGATGTCGCCTTCAAACCGGAGATAGACAGGTGGCGCATGGAAAATCTGCGGATGAAGGTCTTTTACATTTTTTCAAACTGCCAGCCCAGTGATCCTGATTGCTTTTACGGGTATATTAACGAAAGATTCATTTCAGAGAAGATCCCCGACGCCGGAGAAAGAACGGTCTTCATCTTCGGGCCTCCTGAAATGGTGAAGACCATGTCCGATGCATGCCGATTGAATGTTCCAGGGGAAAACATAAAGACCGAAAGGTTTACAGGCTATTGATCTTACCCCTTGCCCAACGTGCAGGGGAGGATGATTCTCCCTTCAGTTGATCGTTTTCAACGCCCCGTGGCATCGTTAGCGCTCATATCAATAAATGAGCCTGTGGAGCTTCCCGATCGACGATTCTATTTCCTTGCCGGTAAAGCAGTACCTGAGCTCCAGGAAATCCTTCCTGAAAGACCGGACATTCTCCCTGACCGTATGCCCGCCTATGGCTACATCCCTGATAAACTGGGCTATTGTCCGGAAATCTTCCCTGCCCATACCGAACCTTGTCATCTCGGCAACCCCAAGCCTGAGCGAGCCGGCGGCCGTGAACCCTTCCCCTTCCGGTGTCGCCTGGTAATTGACTATGATATTGTTTTCTTCAAGCCTTCTTGCTATCTCTGGTCCCCTGCCGTACCCCACGTTTACGACTACCTGGTGAGTTTCCGTGTATGAAACCGTCGGGTCGCCCGCCACGTTCATGCCGGAGTCTTTCAATGCAAGGGCAAAGGCCTTCGCGTTTGCCAGCACGTTCTTCTGGTACTCTTCCTTGAAATAATTCATCTCGTAGGACGCCATCAGAAGCCCAAGCATCGTCCCCAGGTGGTGGTTGCTCAGGTGTCCCGGGAAAGCCCTTCTCCTGACAGCCTTCCAGAGCTTGTGAAGCCCATCCTTTTCCCTGTGATCGGTTGCGGCCATACCCCTCTGCGTGCCGAAAAAAGTCTTGTGTGTCGATCCGGTTACAATATCCGCACCATCCTTGAAAGGTTCCTGAAAAAGAGGGCCTGCAAGCCCGAGCACGTGGGCCATGTCGTACATGACAACGGTATCCAGAGAGTTCTGAAGAATGAAGGACTTTATCTCCTTCACGGGTTCAGGGTGAAGAACCATGCTCTTTCCGAATATTACGAGTTCAGGTTTATTCGAGGCTATGAGCTTTTTTGTCTCTTCCACGTCTATCATGTACATGTTGTCCTTCAGAACCGGAAACCCGATGATATTGGGCCGTTCCGTTACAGGGTCGCGCGCAACGAAATCGTGCAGTCCTCCCATTGACTGGGCGCTTATATGTCCTCCGTGAGCGACAAGGTTGTTCATCACGCACCTTATTCTCCTGGGCTCGGCCTTCCTGTCCAGCCTGTTGACATAATCAAGCACCGCGCTGAAGACGGTCATGTTCGCCATCTGGCCGCTTATCAGCCGGCTCTCAACCTCCCTGCATCCGAGAAAGGCGGACAATTCTTTTTCAAGCAGTTCCTCCACTTCCTTGATAAAGTCGACTCCCTGGTAGTAGAAAACCTCGGTATTGTAAAAAGCCTTCATTCCCTTGTGCTCGGCGTACCTGAAAGCCGGATCCATTACCGATAAAAGCCTGGTTGCCGGAGACTGTGTCTGTTCCGAAGGGATAAGGTTTATGCATTCTCTCTGCCTCCATGACGTGTTTTCCATGGCCTTGGAGAGGAGAACTTCAGCCTTGCGCAGGTACTCTCGTTTATCGGCTTTTTTTGCCTCCGTCGCCCCGGGTTTGAGCTTCGGTGCAGAAGTCCTCAGTATGGGCCTTGCATAAGGGGATGCCTCGGATCTCAGGTGGAAAGGAACTATTATCCCCTTGACCCTTTCTCCCCTTATTTCCACTTCAATCGTATCGTTTACCCTCATCCTGCTGTCAAGTATTGCCATGCCTATGGATCTCATGCCCTTGTCCAAAGTAGGCTTGCTGAGGATCCCTTCGCCCGTGAAATTGTAATACGGAACGGTTGTTCCGCTGGTCACGTATCCGGTCTGCTTTTCACCTGAGTAAACCTTGAATCCTGCCCTGGCAACGCCTCTTTCGGTGAGGGTTATGGGCATTATGATACTCGGCAGGCCGGAGATCAGGGAGTAATCCTTCTCCCTGATTTTCTTGAGCGCCTCGGACTGTTTCATGAGGGCCTGCCTTCCCACGAAGTTTCCCTTGAGGGGGTGGAAACTTACACCGAACCTTGAGAGAGGACAGGAGAAAACGGGTATCTCCCTGCCTTCGGGATCGTTTCCAAGCTCGTGGCCATAAAGAGGCAGTCCGGCCTCGAGCCTGAGGGTGTCCCGGGCTCCGAGCCCAATGGGAGAGGCTCCTTTTTCCATAAGGGCATCCCATGCTGCGCATGCCGATTCAGCAGGTATGAAGATCTCGCATCCGAGAGGTTCTCCCGTGTACCCGGTCCTGCTCACAAGAGCCTCCGAACCAAGTATAATCGCCTTGCCGAGGTTGTTCTTTGAAGGTTCCGGGATGCTTCCGCCTTCAACAATCTTTCTAAGGATACTCTCGGACATGGGCCCCTGGAGAGATATCATTGCAAGCTCTTCCGAGATGTCTTTCATCCCGGTATTTTCGAATTTCCCTGCCATTTCCTTCAGGTAATCGAGATCTTTCTTCCTGTTGCCGGCGTTTATAACCAGGATGTACTCGTTGTGGGAGAAACGGTAGAGGTAGGCATCGTCTATTGCCCCTCCATTTTCGTTGGCAATTATCGTGTATTGCGCCGTGCCGGGATATAGCGCGGCGGCATTGTTGGTAAGAACATGCTGAAGGAAGGGAAGGGCGTCCTTTCCGCTGAAAAGGATCCTGCCCATGTGTGAAACGTCGAAGATTCCCGCCTGGCTTCTTACAGCGAGGTGCTCCTTTATTATGCCTGTTGGATACTGCAAAGGCATCTCCCAGCCTCCGAAATTTATCATCGTTGCCTTGAGATGCAAATGCTTTTCATAAAGAACCGTTCTGTTGGGTTTTTCCATCTGAAGAGATCCTCCCAGTGTGGGTTAAAAAAAAGAATCCGGTAGCGCCAACAAAAAAACAAACGCCGGCCATTTGCCCGGCATCATTCCAATATTAAAACATCACTTGTGACGGATGTCAAGCCTGAGAATTTATTTGAATTCGACAAACATAAGAAAGGTGTTATATCTGTATATTCCCGCTTTTCACTCCCTGCTCACAGGGAAAGGGTGCCTTCTCATTTCTTCTTCCTCTCCTTTGGGGGAGAGGACATGTCCGTCCGCAGCTTTAGCGTAGGAGGATTGAGGTGAGGGGGTCACACTCTTTTACCCTCTACCCATAGGGGAGAGGGTCTCCTCTATCTCTTCTTCCTCTCCTCTGGGGGAGAGGATTGAGGGTGAGGGGGTCTTTCTGTCATATCATCCTAAAACATTTTTCTTCAGAATCTCAGCAGAAACCCTGTGCAATACATCTCAGGGTGACAACAAAACCGGTATTTGAACCTTTTAGCGGTTCTCTCCTGATTCTAAACGGGGTTCAGGAAAAAGGATTTAGACCTTCCTCTTTTTTCTCCCCACAATCCTTTCTTCGAATATTGTATAGAGAACAGGAACAAACACCAGAGTGAAGATAAAACTTACCGTCAGACCCCCGAGTATCGAGAATCCAAGAGGAACCCACATTTCAGAACCTTCACCCGTTGATAACGCCAGGGGAATGAGCCCGAAAACCGTGGTCAGCGTGGTCATCAGTACCGGCCTGAGTCTCAGTTTTCCGGCTTCCACAACCGCCTTGTGAAGTTCCAAACCTTCTTCCCTGAGCTGTTTTACAAATGTAATCAGCACTATGCCCGTCTCAACTCCAATTCCCACAACCATGATGAGACCGATGAATGAGAAAATGGAAAGAGGATTCCCTGAAAGGGCAAGCGCCCACATAACGCCTATAAGGGAAAAAGGTATGGCGAACATTATTACGAAAGGGTCAATCAGTGATTCGAACTGGCTTGCCATGATCATGAATACCAGTATTATTCCCAGTATAAGGGCAAGGGTCAACTGTTTGAAGCTCTTCTGCTGTTCCTCAAATTCTCCTCCGAAATAAAGGGAGAACCCCGGGGGGAGCTCCATGTTTGCAAGTTTTGCCTTTGCTTCGGCCACGATGCTTCCAAGGTCCCTGCCGTAAATCTCTCCCTCTATCTTTACAACCCTTTCCCTCCCTTTCCTTTCTATTTCGAGAGGTCCCGCCGCTTTCTCTATGCTGGCAACCTGTGAGAGCGTTATGTGCTGCCCCGATGGGAGGGGAATGAGCAGGTTCGAGATATTCTCAATTTTTTCCCTGTCTTCTTTCCTGAGTTTCACCTCGACGTCGTATTCT
>JAKPNC010000006.1 GCA_029548585.1 bacterium
TTATGCCATATCCGGAGTATATTTTCCCAACCTTCCCGAGGTTCTTCCTGTCAACCTCTATAACGTAACCGGGAGACTCTGACAGGAGAGCGTAATCCATTCTCATCCTGCCTGCAAAATCCATGGAAAGTCTTATGCCAAGACCTTTCCTGCCAAGCGAAATCATCCTTGCCAGGGCCGCCGCAAGACCACCGTTTTCTATTACCGCCGAAGATAAGAGAAGCCCTTTGCCGGAAGCTTCAAGAGCCCCGTATTCCATGGCGCCTGCCTCAGACTGGGTTATCGAAGGCAGCTTACCTCCGGATTTCCCGTTGACAGCCGCATACTCGGATCCCTTCATTTCCTCTTTCCTCCTGCCGGCAAGAAGCAGTACACTGCCTTTCTTTTTCAACCCGGTGGTTACCGTTTTACGGCAATCTGAAATGTATCCGAAAACAGCCGGTATCAGGGATGGATCAACAGGTTCTTCCTTCCCGCCGCTTATATAAGTATTCTTCAGGGAAACATTCCCGGCTACAACCGCCAGAGGATCCTTCTCCCCGTAAATGGGGATTCTGCACGCCTTGTTGAGGCCATCTATACCCGCAGAGAAACAATAGTAGTGGACGGGATTGCCAGGATTCCCGTAATTGCACCCGTCTGCCGCCGCAACCGGTTTAAGTCCTGCGGCGGCCAGTTTGAGTCTTGCAGAGACCGTTGCCAGGTATGCCTGTTCCGCCGGGGCGCCTTCCCTTCCATGCAAAGACTTGCCGCCGAAAACAAGAGCAATGCCGGTTTTACTCCATCTCTTATCTTTCATTAGCGGCCTTATGACACAAACATCGGTCTCGTCAGGGCCGGTAAAGAGAAAGGGGGTTTTACCGGATTTCAATGCCCGGAATATATCCTGCCTTGAGTAAACGTTTGCGGATGATATGACCTTTAGAACCTCGCTTCCAATATCAGAAGGTTCGGGAAGATCCATTTTTGCCATCTTTTGCACGGGCGTCTTTGACGCGGGTTTATAGACAGGTGCATTTGTTATAAGACTCAAAGGGATGTCACAGTAGACGGTATTCTTATCCCTCATTATAAACCTGTCTCTTCCTATCACCTTGCCTATCACCTCCGCCCTGCCCCCATATTTCTTGAAATCCTTATCCTTATTCAGGATATCCAGGATAACCTCTGTCGCCTTTTTCGAAGCGATTATCATGTTTCTTTCCTGGTCTTCCCCCACGGCAAGAGCGAGCGGGTGGACATTCATGCCACCTGGGACGGGAACCTTTTCCGTGTCAATATCTATGCCATATCCCCTCGCGGAAACCTGTTCGGCGGTGGAGCATGTCAGTCCGGCGGCTCCCATATCTTTGAGAGATATCTCAGACATCAGTTTCCTTGCGGCAAGGGCCTTTTTCACCTTTTCAAAAACATCGAAAGTGGCTTTTTCAAGCCTGGGGTTTGATCCAAACTCTATCTTTTTTGTCTTTCCTTCCTCGAACGCCTGAGAAGCAAAGGATGCCCCTCCCACCGCCGCGCCCGATGTGGGTTTGCCTATGTATATGAGATTATATCCCGAACCTTTCTTGGGAACCACGTTGGGGATAAGATCGCCTTTTTTGACTATCCCTATTGCTGAAACGTTCATGAGGCAATTGTGAGAAAAAATCGAGTCTTTGTATACATCAAGGGCAACCAGAGGTATGCCCATCGTCCCGCAGTAAGATGCCGCCCCTTCCGTAGATCCCTTCAATACGTCTTTGGAGCCGGCCCCGGTACCGGGCCCGTACCTCAGGGATGCTCCCACCCCCACGTTTTTCGCTCCCATAGCAAAGATATCCCTGAGAATGCCTCCGACTCCCGTTGCCGCCCCGTCAAAGGGATTTATCAGGGTGGGATGGTTGTGTGATTCTATCTTGAAAACGGCGCAGTAACCGGTATTCCCAATTTTAACCGCTCCCGCATCGCTATTTTCACTTTTTATCACGTAACTGTTTTCCCTGACGAGACTCTTAAGCTTCTGTTTTGAATTCTTGTAGGAACAGTGGTCGGACCACAGGCTGTCAAGTATGTATGCCTCGGTTAATGTCAGCGGTTTGCCTGCCCTTTTCTGGGCAGTCCTGAACTCAGAAAGAGTAAGTCCCCACGCGTTCTCCTTCTTAACCTTTTCGTACCCGGCTTCATCCATGCCGGCAAAATCAAATTCAGGATTGTCGTATACCATTATATCCTCCACCTTTGTATGTTCAACGCATTAGATTTTACTATAAACAATACGTAAAAATCAAAATTCTTTTTCCCCGCTTTTTGACAAAAATTACCTGTTTCAATTAGAATAGTGTATATATCTCAGGCATAAATTCTCCATGCCATGGTAAAAAAACGCATTTAAGGGCAGTGCATCCTCTTATCCCCGCCTGATACGGCCATGAATCCGGAGTGGCTGGCGACGGATGCTTCTGCCTGTAAATTGAACAGACAAGGATTGACACATGAAAACAGATTTCGTAAGGGAAATAATTAGGGAAGACCTTGAAAAAGGAATATATAAAAAAATCCACACGAGGTTTCCACCCGAACCAAACGGTTGTCTTCACATAGGACATGCAAAAGCCATATGCCTCAATTTCAGCCTGGCTGAAGAATTCCAGGGATTATGCAACCTCCGTTTTGACGATACAAATCCCGCCAGGGAAGAAACAGAGTACGTGGATTCCATAAAAGAGGATATACGGTGGCTCGGATTTCAATGGAACGGAAGCGAGTTATACGCATCAGACTATTTTGAGAAGCTTTATGAGTACGCGGTCATACTCATAAAAAAAGGCAGGGCGTACGTCTGCGACCTGAGCCCGGAAGAGATCAGGATTTACAGGGGCACCCTGACCGAACCCGGGAAAAACAGCCCTTTCAGAGAGAGAACTGTTGAAGAAAACCTCCGGCTCTTCGCCGGGATGAGAGAGGGTAAGCATCCCGACGGATCAAAAGTCCTGCGGGCGAAAATAAACATGGCCTCACCGAATCTCAACATGCGGGATCCCGTTATGTACCGCATACTTCGCAGTTTTCACCATCGCACGGGAAACAAGTGGTGCATTTATCCGACTTACGACTGGGCGCACGGAGAATGTGATTCAATAGAAGGCATCACTCATTCCATATGCTCCCTCGAGTTCGAAGACCACAGGCCTCTCTATAACTGGTTCATAGAAGAACTCGGGATACACCATTCCAGGCAGATAGAGTTTGCAAGGCTCAACCTTACCTACACCGTAATGAGCAAAAGGCGTCTTCTTGAACTCGTGAAAGGCGGATACGTGGAAGGATGGGATGATCCGCGGATGCCGACATTGTGCGGCATGAGGCGGAGAGGATATCCGCCGCAGGCCATACGAAACTTCTGCTCGGCCATAGGCGTGGCAAAGACTGACAGCACCGTTGACATATCCCTGCTGGAACATTTTGTAAGAGAAGAACTCAACATGAAGGCCTTGAGGGTCATGACGGTCCTGAATCCGTTAAAGGTCGTAATAGAAAATTACCCGGAAGGCAAAACCGAGCTCCTTGAAGCTGTAAATAACCCGGAAGATCCCTCTGCCGGAACAAGGGAGGTGCCATTCTCAAGGGAATTGTACATAGAGCGTGAAGATTTCATGGAAATTCCCGTTCCCAGGTTTTACAGGCTTTCTTTAGGAAAAGAGGTCAGGCTCAGGTACGCTTATTTCATTAAATGCGAACGGGTGATAAAGGATTCTGAAGGCAACATCACGGAACTCAGGTGTACTTACGATCCTTCCACCAGGGGGGGGGACGCCCCGGACGGGAGAAAGGTCAAGGCTACCATCCACTGGGTTTCCGCGCAGCATTCCGTGCCGGCGACGGTAAGGTTGTACGAACACCTTTTCACGAAGGAAAATCCCATGGATTGCGCGGATGGAGAAAGCTTTTCCGACAATATAAACAGCGGATCTCTGAAGATCCTTGATAACTGCATGATGGAACCATCCCTTTCCAGGGTAAAACCTGGAGACACATACCAGTTTGAAAGGTTGGGATACTTCTGCGCAGACAGGGATTCCGCATCCGGAAAAGCGGTTTTCAACAGGACAATAACGCTGAGAGATGCATGGGCCAGGATTCAAAAAACAGGCTCATAAAGGGAGGAAAGATGTTTGTAGGAATACCGCGGGAGAAGAAGAACCACGAATACAGGGTTGGCGGTCTCCCTGAAACAGTCTCCATTCTCAGGGAAAAAGGACACAGGGTTCTGGTAGAAAGCGGCGCAGGTCAAGGGATAGGCATACAAGACAGGGACTACTCTGATGCAGGGGCGGAAATCTGCTCTTCGCCGGAAGACATATACTCAAAATGCCAGCTGGTTGTAAAGGTCAAAGAACCACTTCCTGAAGAGTACCCCATGCTCAGGGAAGAACAGATAATTTTCACATTTTTTCATTTCGCCTCTGACAAAAAAATGACAGAGATCCTTCTTTCAAAAAAGGTTCACTGTTTTGCATACGAACTTGTCGAAGAAGAAGGAGCTTTCCCCATCCTTGCCCCCATGAGCGAGATCGCGGGAAGGCTTGCTCCTCAGCAGGGAGCAAAATACATAGAGAAAGAGTTCGGAGGCAAAGGCGTACTTCTCAGCGGAGGACTCGGTGCAAGAAAAGGCAGGGTTGTCGTAATAGGGGGAGGTATCGTAGGAATGAATGCCGCATCGATCTCATGCGGAATGGGAGCGGAAGTCTCCATACTCGAGATTTCTCCTGCGAGGATAGAATACCTTGAAAACCTGTTCAAAGGAACCTGCAGGATACTCCAGGCAAACAGGGAGAACAAGGAGAATGAAATAAGAAAGGCTGACATAATAATAGGGGCCGTAATGATTCCAGGGAAGAAAGCCCCAACGGTCATTGGAAAGGAAGACCTCCTTAAAATTGAGGACGGCTCGGTACTCGTGGACGTGGCCATTGACCAGGGAGGATGTTTTGAGACAAGCCGGCCGACAAACCACAACCAGCCTATTTTCACCCTTGAAGGGGTTATTCATTACTGCGTTCCCAACATGCCCGGAGTAGTTCCGCGAACTTCGACTTATTCTCTTGTTGCCGCCGCTACACCTTACACAATCATGCTTGCGGATAAAGGAATTGATGCGCCGAAGAATAATATGCCTCTCTCCAGGGGGTACGCGATAGGAAACGGCAAAATCCTCAACAGCAATATCATCACACAATAATAACGGCTGATAAGTTTGAGTAAAGGAATATAAAAGAAGCTATAGCCTATGGCACACGGGCCATAAAAAGGGTTGCTGTATGAAAATGCATGAGGGTGAATATACCAGCTCCATCGACAAAAACCTGAAACTGACGGCCGAATTTCATATCCCCCCGGATCCCAGACCACTATGCCTCTTTTTTCATGGATGGCACATGACAGCGGCATCCGCGAGGACTTCGGGTTTTATACAACCTCTCCTTGAACACTTTTTTCTCGTGAACGTTGATATGAGGGGAAGGAGCAAAAGTTCCGGACATCCAGATTCATCCGGACACGAGCTTATTGACGGCCTTGACGGCCTGGAATACGCAAGGGAAAACTGGAAGGACAGGATTTCTCCCGACGGGTTGTACGCGGTGGGAGGTTCCGGTGGAGGAGGGAACGTTCTTTCCCTTGCAGGCAAGGCTCCGGATATCTTCAGCGCAGCGGTATCGTGGGCAGGCATGAGCGATTACGCGGTCTGGTACCGGGACGATATAAGAGGCCGGTACCGGGATGAGATGGAAGATAAAAAGTGGATAGGAGGAAATCCCGGCACGAACCCTGAAGGATACCGTTCGAGAAGCGGTTTATCCGTGGTGGAAAACGTTTTAACGCGCCTTCTGGTCATACACGGAAGAAAAGATGTTTCCGTTCCTGTCATATCAACCGAGCTGTACGAAGCCCGCATCAGGGAGCTTGAAAAGTCCAACATCACGGTACATTACAACGACAAGGGCCATTCCTCCATTGAATGGCCTCTTGCCATGGAACACCTCCTGAAAAATAAAAGGCAACCCCAAATCCCACGGTTTGGAAGATTCCTGGTGCACAGTTTCCTGGCACTCCGTTCTTTCTGGATTATCCTTGAAAATCCTTCGGACATGGGGTATTCAGACTATTCTCTCGACAGTGAAGGGAACCTGCAAAGCCTCTCTTTCCACCTGGCCTACAGCCACGGGGATATCAATCAATACCTGGTCAGGCTCTTTACCTGCGGAAAAAAGGTAGAGATCACAGACGGATCGGGCAACAAGATTGACTGTGTATGCTGCGCTCCCGGGACCAAAAAATATAATGATTTTTCGTTCAGGTGCAAAGGCGATTTTACCCTCCAGGTTACCGGATAAGCTCATGGGCATAAAATCTCCCCTGCAAGACCCCGGACCTGCAAATCCCATTCAGGACGGTTAAGCCCACCACCGGGAGTTGACCTTCCCGCTTAAAAGAGTATATAATATATGCCGTGGTAAGATTTTAGACACAGGGTATCAGAAACGTCATGATGAGTTTCCGTATGGCAGGCATTTACTTAAGAATGTTATTGATAATTCCGTGGTTTTCTAATATCTGACAAGTTAAACGCCACCTTAGCTCAGTGGTAGAGCAGGGCACTTGTAATGCTCAGGTCCGCGGTTCAAGTCCGCGAGGTGGCTCTTTTTTTTATTCGTGGACGCAAGCGGACCTGAAAAAGGGTATGGGAAAAGATTTTCCCATGCATTCGGTTTTGGGAAGGGGAATATTAAGGGGAAGGTAGCTCTTCCCCTTAAGGAGCGTAAGCGACAGGTCCGCGGTTCAAGTCCGCGAGGTGGCTCTCTACAATATCAACGCTCTCCGCTATTTTTGTCTCCTGGTCTTTTTCCTCAGGCGTCCGTAACGAATCTGTCAGATTTTCAAAACTATTGATCCGCCTCTTTTCCCGCTTTTAATTATGCTATTACCAAGCTGTTATAGATTGGCATGTTTTTTTGACACAATCCTGAAGATGTAATATGCTTGATATTATTTATCTTAACTCATTAAAATAAATTGCTTTGACATTGCTGACGTTGAACTTAAATTAAACTGTGGAAATTCACATTTATTTCATGAAATCCATCCGGTTAAAAGGCAAAGCCCAACAGGAGGCGGAATGAAGATCAGAGCTTATATGATATTCATGTTGCTGGGTTTATTATTTGCAGTAAAAGCAGACAGCGGAAATATAAGACAGGCAGGCGAAGGCAGGTACATTCTTGAAAACGAATATCTTGAGGTGGAACTCAATGCCCTTAAAGGCGGCGGGATAGAAAACATCAGGTATAAACCTGCAAACACGAGTTTAACCGGGGGATCACAGGGCATTTCATTTGAAGACAGGATATACCGCCAGAGGCGCGAGGGCAGCAACAGGCTGGTGGAGACGGAGTATTTTATTTCGCGCCCCTATTCAGTCAAGATTTTGAAAGATACGGGCAAAGAGATAAGCGTGGAGGTTTCATCGGGAGGATTAAGCGATTTTCTTTCAGGGTTAAAGGTAAGCAAGGTATACACATTAAGAGATAAGACCCCCGCTCTTTTCGTGGAAGAAAGGCTGGAAAACACTTCCGCCTCTCCCCTGGAAGCAGGCATATGGACAACAAACTTTTTCAGAATTTCCGGAGCCCTGCCCGAAAGGAACAAGTATTACACCCCCACTGAAAAAGGGTTGAGGGAGATAATGCATCCAGGCGCGGATGCAACGATTGGGGGTATATGGACATTGACTCCTGTATCTGACTGGAAGGCAATAGTAGGAGATACATCAAGAGTAGGTATAGCGGCGATATTTGAAGCCAATCATTTATCCAGTTTTCTCGACTGGTATTCAGATAAAGGCAATTCAACATTTGAATGGATGATAAGAGAGCAAAAGATAGAGCCGCAAAGCGTTTTCAAGACCGGATATGTAATATTTGCAGTGTCGGAATTTAACAGGATAGACAATGTGATGGATAGCCGCATAGTTGGCAGTATAGAATACCAGCCTGAAAAGGTTAAGGCAGGTGAAGAAAGTGAGATAACATACAGGTTGTCCTGTTATGAGAACGATTTGGTAAAGGTAAAGGAAAGAATCAAAGCGGATGGAAAAGTAATAAAGGAAAATGTATTGGACAACGTAAAACTCGAAGCAGGGAAGAATTTCACCGGAACCTTGAGACAGAAAATAGAAAAAGAGGGCGTATACTGGGTAGAGATAGAGGTCGTGAAAGATAACAAATTGCTGGGAATCACCAGAAGACCTTTAGTCGCAGGCAATTTTGAAGCTAATGAGAAGACAGAGCCAGCAGTGAAAATAAGTCCTGAAGAGAGTTTCTGGTTTGGGCTGAAAAATGCAGGAGTTCAGGGATGGCAGGACGTGAAATTCACTGCGCACAGAATAACGCCTCAGGCCGGGCAGAAAGATACAGAGAAGAATATGGTAACTATGGGAGATTTTGAAGAGAAGGACCCTGAAAAATATGTAAAAGCAGGATGGAATTTATTCCTTGGCAAAGGTGGAACATTAACGGAAGAGGCGGCTCATGGCGGCAAACAGTCGTTGAAAATGATTGTGCCAGCCGATTCAAAGACTCCAATTTTAGATATAAGCGTACCTTTATGCAAAGTTGAAGCAGGAAAAGAATACAAGGTTACTTTCTGGGCAAAGGCAGTTGAGGCGGTAGGCACATACAGTTTTTTCCCTGAATATGCTTATTATACCGGGAGCAAGGAAAAGCCAAAATATGTTGGAAGGGTTTTTAAGATGATAAAAACTCCCACCTTTGACTGGGAAAAAATAGAAAGGATAATTATCATACCTGAAGGCGCAGAGTGGCTTAAGTTTTCCATCGCCACAAAAGCCGTAAAAGGAGATGTATATATAGACGACATAAGCATAATGCCGATGCCGTTATCGGAAAAGGAGACCAGAAGAGAGAGGGCGTACATTTACAATAAGTCCATGGATACTTTTTTTAATGTAAGCGAAGAATATGAGACTCCTCACGTTAAATGGCTCAAGCCCTACTCAAAGGGAAAATTAAATATTTTGTATCTGGCATCCATGGAACGCTTGGATGACACAATAAAGAGAGACTTAGTGGAATTGGCCCAGCGCGCAGACATGAATTATAAATTCATACCCATGTTGCGCAAAAGAGTGGGCGAAAGAATGTACATCGTTGCAAAAGAACTTGAGCCGTATATATCGGATGTTGCGCAGGAAGAATTAAAGAAGGATTATGATGTGATAATTATAAGCAAATTGAATTTTAAGGATGTCCAGGAAGAATTAATTCAGGCCTTGCTTGCAGAAGTGAAAGGCGGCAAGGGATTGGTTATGCTTGGGTGCAGTAACATCCCTCAAGAAATGGAGAATTCCTTAACCAGAGAAAACCAGGTAAAAATACCGGATGGTTTTTCCAATATGCCTGAAATCAACACATCCTTAAAAATATCAAGGCAGATTCCCCTGATATGCAAGATATGGCAACTGGAAAAAGGAAGAGTATCCAAAATAGATGAAAGGAATTTTCTGTATCCATGCGTTCCTGCTGATAAGACGAAAGAAATGTATCCTAATTATTACGGGAAGGAAGTGCCGTATTGGGAATACAAGATGTTTCCTTTGATAAAAAGCCTTGTTTATCTGGCAGGAAAGGAGAGCGATGTAAAAATAAAGAGTTTCACAATAAGCGGTACCACTTTGAAGATAAAAGCAGAAAGCGGTATAGAAACATCGGCAATACTTGAAACCCGGTTCAGCGATAAATACGGGAAGAAGGAAAAACTCGAAAGATATCCTGTGCAACTTAAAAGAGGGGATAATGAATCAGAATTTAATATCCCGAAACTGCCAGGCGGGTTGCATCTCTCTGATTACAGGTTGATGAGCCCAGGTGGGCTGATATATGATTTTGGCAGTTACGCCTTCGAAAAGCCTGCCTTCCCGGAAATAAAGCAGGTGAGGTTTTCCGGCCGAAATCCTTATTATAAAAGAGGGGAAGAGATACGGGCGGAAGTGGAACTGGCTAACATAGAAGACGCGATGAATTTAAGCTGGCATGTTGAAGATACATATAACCGAATGATAAAAAAAGGAAGCCAGCCGTTAAGCAAAGGGCAGGTAAGGGCGGATATAATCTTTAAAGTGGATTATCCTATGGGCATTCTTTACCATCTTTTTGTGAGATTGGAAAAAAATAACGAGGTTGAGAACATATCTGCGGCGGAATTTTCCATGCCATTTAATTATCCGCCTGCTGACGAACTGCTCGGATACGGATGGTTTGCGCATCAGGGAAGTCACGGGTTCAAAGCGTGGAAAGAAAACGGATTTGATGTAATGGTAAACGGGGCATCCCGTTATACAGGCTTATTTAAATCATTAAGCGCTGTGAACCTGAGGCCCGGTGAATACGGTTTATTGTATAAAATAGGCGACGTTGATAAGGGTGACAGATACAGGGGCGACCACGGGAAAGAGGGAGATGATACAGTAAGAAAACCATGTTATTCCGACCCGGGCTGGTGGGATAAAATGAAAGAAGAGGTAACCAGGATATTGAACGAGGGAAATGATCTTTATTATGGAGTAAAGGATTATTCCCTTGGAGACGAGTGTTTTCTTGGATCCAATGTATGTTTTTCTGAATGGTGCCTGAAAGATTTCAGGGAATACCTGAAGAAACAGTATAAAGACCTCAATGAATTGAATAAGACATGGTCGACAGATTTTGGCAGATGGGAAGAGGTTCTTCCCATACAGCTGAAAGAGGTCAAAAAAGATAAGAACAATATGGCGGCCTGGCTTGACCATAAGATGTTCATGACCACGGTTTTTGCCAGGATAGGCGAAAGGATGAAGGATATCGTAGAAGAAGCAACCCCTGGAATGGAAGCGCAGATAGGTTTTTCAGGAATGCAAAACCCAAGATATTCCTACAACTGGTGGGAATTGATGAAATATATGACATCTCTTCAGCACTACGGCGGGATGCAGAAAGATTTGATCAGGTCATTCCGTCTCCCGGGGACGAGATACGGCCTTTGGGTTGGATATGCGGGTGAAGACAGTGACGCTGAGAAATATTCAAGATACCACGTGTGGCGGGGCTTGTTCAATCAGGCAAACGGTTACATGTACTACTATGCCGGCTATGCTCTTCTCGGAGACCTCTCATTTGCCAGGAACACCAAATATGCGATTGAGGAACTTAAGGAAGCAAAACAGGGCATAGACAAGATGCTGCTTTCTTCCGGCCTGGTAAGTGATATAGGGCTTCATTATTCCCACAGCTCGTTGTTTGCCGGCATGGCAACTCTGGGAGAAAACATCTGGTCCGGCGCTGTGAATTCCTGGAGCGCCATCATCAACGATCTCGGGTTAAACTTTGAATTTGTTTCTTACGAGCAACTTGAAAACAATGGGCTGGATAAAAACAAATACAGGGTATTCGTACTGCCTGTATCTGTCTGCCTTTCAGATAAAGAAACAGCGGCATTAAGGAAATACGTGGAATCAGGCGGCATCCTGGTTGCAGATTACGGCGCAGGCATATACAACGGGCATGGAAGCAAAAGAGATAATGAACAGATATGTGAGTTATTCGGCATGGAGAGGGCAAAAGATAACGAGATCCTTCTTGGCGGCTCCGGAATAAAAGTCAGGGAAGGTAATACAGAAGGCCTGGAAAATAGAGATATGAGGTTAAGGTTCGGGGAAAAAGGCATGAGATTAACCACGGGCAGGGCATACGGGGATACGGGAGACGCAAAATCGCCGGCGGTCATCATTAACCGGTTTGGCAAAGGCAAGGCGATAATGCTCAACTGCGTGCTCAATGATTACGCCCAGGTAAACCTGGGAGGAGTTGGCGGTGAAATCTCGGAAGTCAAAAAAGGCGTTTTGGAAATAAATGAGCAGGTTAAAGGACTGGCAAGGGATATATTCGGCATGGGCGGGGCTGTGCCTGAGGTTCTCATAGAAACAGAAAAAGGGGTGGACCTGCAGTCAATGACAAAAACCTCTGTATGGAAAAACGGAGAGATAAATTATGCCGGTCTTTTGAACGAGCCGGAAAACATGTACTCTAAAATATTGCCGGCAGAAGCAACTGATATAAAGATACTCTTCAAAAAGAAAGGGCATCTATATGACGTGAGAGAGAAGAAATACATTGGCGAAATATCAGGAAATAAACAGATCGAAGCGACTATTTTTCCTGCAAAAGCAAAGATATACGCCATACTGCCTTACAGGGTAAACGGTATTGAGGCAACCCCCGGCAAGAAAAGCTACAAAGCGGGAGAGGTTATTCAGGTATCTGTCAAAGTGAAAACATCCGGCGGACAAGCGGGTAACCACGTAGCGTATGCCGAAGTAGTGGGACCGGATAAGAAAGCGAGGGATTATTACTCTCAGAAAGTTATCATCCAAAAAGGTGAAGGCGAAATAGATATCCCCACAGCCTTTAATGATCCAACGGGGATCTGGTCAATAATTGTGAGAGATGTCGCAACAGGCATAAGTAAAACGGTTGATATAAGGATTGTGGAATAAATATATAATTCGACATTTTTAAGAAATTCATAATATGTTTTCTTCATGCTGTCCATTACTTCAGCATAGGTTTGAAAAATATTGTGAAAGGTTGAACTGCCTTCTTAAAAGGCAGGAGGATAAAAAAGCCTTTGTCATTTTAATTCCTCTTCCAACGATGAAGAGGAAAAATGAGAGACGGCTGAAATTTGATAAAATAGCGAGCCGCTGAACTGAAACATATCAGGGCCGTATAAAGACAGGCTTCACAATGACAAGCTTTGGCCGCAAAAGTTCCTTCTAATTTTGGAACAGGTAAGCTTCGGGCAGAATTGACGGGATTGACTTAATATTCACAAAATTGATTTGGAGGAATTCATGAGAAAGAGAGCGTTTATTATCGGGCTGATTATTTCTGCCGGGATATCCATATTCGATCCTTACCTTATGTTCAAAGGTGTAGATGTCTATTTCACATGGGAATACTGGGCGCCCGCAGCCATATTTGCCCTGTTTCTAATGCTTCTTCTTCCTTGTATTCACCGTAACCTTGAACTTAGCACGCGGGAACTTCTTCTTATTTTTATTATGGCATCAACAGCATCAGTTTTTCCCACTGCCCTGATCGCGACTCTTACTTCAATCGTTTCAGGCTTGAAATATTTTGCCACCTCCGTCAACCAATGGGACGAATTAATCATTTCCAAGCTTTCGCCTTTCGTCATTATCAAGGATGAATTGGCAGCTAAATATTATTATGAAGGATTGCCGCCCGGAGAGTCCATACCTTATATGGTGTGGATAAAACCTCTCGGTTTTTTCCTGCTTTTTATTCTTGCTTTTTCTTTTTTCAGCATATGCCTTATGGTCCTTTTTAGAAAACAGTGGGTAGAGAAGGAAAGATTGATTTACCCGTTGACCGTACTGCCTCTTGAGATGATAAAAAAAGAGAAGAAACGCAGATTGCCTGACCTGTTCACCAATAAACTATTCTGGTTATCTTTTGCCCTTGTTTTTCTGTACTATTTGCTGAACTGGTGGACCGATTCATTGACAGGCTCTTCAATATTTCCGCAGAGAGTGACAGTCTCTCTCTTCCGGAATACGTTAAAACTTATACTTATACTGTATTTCCCTGTTTTGGGCCTTACCTATTTAATACCTCGCAGCGTTTCATTGTCCCTTTGGTTTTTCAGCCTCTTACTCTCCCTTGAAGGAAGTTTACTGGCTATGAGCGGTTTCAGGCTGCCGGGTGTAGCCGAACCATACCAGGAAGGATCCTCAGTCACCTGTTTTCAAGGTGGCGGCGCAATGCTTATGCTTGTTATCGCGCTATTCTGGCGTGCCCGCAAGCACCTTTCAGATTGTTGCCGAAAGGCTTTCAGAAACGATCCCAGCATAGATGACAGCTCAGAGATGCTATCTTATCGCACTTCGGTCTGGGGCTCTGTCATAAGCTTCTTATTAATGGTGGGTTTGCTGAGATTCGTTGGCATGTCGTATTTTGTTTCTTTGGTATTCCTGCTATTCAGTGTCGTAGTATTTCTTGGACTCTCCCGCATCATTTGCCAGGCCGGTCTGCCGGCCGCACGCGCCATGTGCATACCGCCAGTTTATACCGTATCTCTCCTGCCTCCGAATTTGTTTAATGAGCAGGGATATATAGCATTGGGATTCCAATACACGTGGACATGCGAGCTTCGAACCTCCATCATGTCAACGGTCGGACACAATTTAAAAATACAGGATGAAACCCGCATACCGGCAAAGTTGCTTTTAGGGTCGATCATATCTGCTATAATCGTTTCATATGTGTGTTCCGCATCAACATTTATAATAAACGGTTATCGCCTGGGCACACTGAATGCTTCCGTTTCCGGCTCAGGAATGGCCAGGTGGTTTCTAAGTCCAAGCATGTCTAATACCGTGGCGAGATTTGTTACACAGAAATTGAATTCCCCGATGACGGCAGACGTTATATTAAGCCGTTATCTTTTTACTGGCATAGGCGCAGGTTTAATGGGAATTGTTATGTTTCTTCATTCAAAATTCACATGGTGGCCCATACATTATTTGGGCATTCCCGTTGCTCAATCCCAACCTTTGCGCGAATATTGGCTTACTATTTTTCTCGCCTGGTTGATAAAGGGACTGATATTAAGATTCGGAGGACACAACGTTTATAAAAAAAGTGTCCCGTTTTTTCTCGGAATGATATTAGGTTATATTGTGTGGAAATTTTTTCAAGTCGCGTTTTCTCTCATATTTTCCGGTGGTTAACGGAAAAACCGTTGATTTTATTATCTCAAGGAAATATATGTTTGGCGGACAAAACTCAGGTACGGCCTTTGGAAAAATCGTGAGGGTGCCGGCCTGGTATGAAGTTGTAAGAAATGCTCGTTTTGCTCCTTAACGCAGGAGTTTGAAATGCTCTCTTCAAAAGATTATCTCAGAATTCTTGAAAAGTGGGTGGGTTTTGCAAAAAAACATTTCTATATTCCTCCCGGCAGGCCTGATCTCCTGTGCTACGGCACTGGATATGACAGCTGGGGGGTTCAGACACAGCAGAAAGCCTTCTCGGCTTTTGCGGTATTGGCCGCCGATCCAGGCACGGAAGAAAAGAATGCAGGCATGGGAAGAGATGAACTGCTTGAATACGCGGTAAGAATGCTACGGTTCAACCTCGAAAGCCATAAGACAGGAACTTACACGTGCACCAATGGCACAAAATGGGGAAATACGTGGATAAGTGTTCTGGGGATTGAAAGGATGATGCCCGGGATAGAAGCTTTGGGAAACCTCCTGCCGGAAAAAGAAAGGGAATCTCTGAAAAGAGTCATGCTTTCAGAAGCCGACCACCTTCTCGACATGATACAAGTAAAAGCAGGGACGGTGGAAAACAACCAGCCTGAAAGCAATCTATGGAACGGCTCGCATCTTTACCGGACGGCTATTATGTATCCCGATACTCCCCGGGCAGAGGATTACATAAAAAAGGGTACCAGCTTCATCATAAACGGGATTTCAGTTGCCTCCGACGCAAAAAGCAAAGATATGGTTAACGGCAAACCTGTCTCAGGGTGGTATATAGGAGATAATTTCTTTGAAACCTTCGCCCTCAACCATCACAAGTACCTTAACATAGGATACATGTATATCTGTCTCTCGCAGGTTGCCATACTCTATTTTACCTGCCGTATCAGGAACCTGCCTGTACCTGAAGCTCTCTTGCGGCATCTTCCGGAACTCTGGGAACTGCTGAAACTATGCACATTTCCGGATGGGCGGTTGTGCAGGATAGGAGGCGACACGAGAATCAGGTACTCCTACTGCCAGGATTACGCTCTCCCAGCGTGGCTTATGATATACGATCTTTATGGAGACAAAATCTGCGAAACCCTCGAGGAAGGATGGTATGAAACGGTAAGGAAAGAAGTGACTTTCAACGGGGACGGCTCTTTTCTCTCCGCCAGATGTTCCGGCATCGAAAGGATTTCTTCTCTTTACTATACGAGGCTTGAATCCGACAGGGCTGCAACGTTCGCCATGGCGGCGTACTGGAAAAGGACACTAAAAACAGAAACGGGCGTGAAATTCACTGTAAAGGAAGAGATCCCCGCCAGAACATGGCACGACAATTACCATGGAGCATGCATGTCCCGGGGGAAAAAGAGGCTGGCTTCCTGGTGCTGGGCTGCGGCAGAAGCGCCTCAGGGTTTATGCGTTCCCACCGAAAGAAGCGATATGGCCGAATGGAGAAACAACTGCGCAGGAATGATCCTTGGACAGGGGCGGGTCAACAGGCAAAGAATAATCTGCCACAGGGAATATGTTTTCGAGGGAGGTTTCAGCACCGTTGGCAAAACAGAAATATTCTCGGGCGGTTTTTTTGAAGGCCAATCCGATGAAATAGCGGGAAACACCCACCTGCTCTTCACTGCTCTGCCGGATGATACAACTGTCATAGTTATGCAGAAATGTCTTTCTTCTATGCGGCGGGTTTACCTCAATGAAGCAAAAGGTTTATTTTACAACATCCCCAATGATATCTTTAACGACTCGGTGCGTTCATACATGTCAACAAATGGCAGGATTGACATAAAAGGGGGCAACGAAGGAAGGAAAGAAGTTATTGAAATTGTATCTCCCTGGCTCAACGTGGACGATTGCATCGGATTTATAGGTGTTTACGGAGCTGAAAGTTTCTCTATATGCCGTCCTCCCGCGAGACAGGCGGGATTGATTCTTTCACAATATGAAAGAGAAGTCATATCAACCGGCTTGTGGATAGACGAATTATGTTTTCCCTTCACAAAGGGGCCTTTCTCTGCGGATGCCGGTTCTTCGCTCTTTGATATCGGATGCATTATACTGGCAGGTTCAGATGCAGAAATGACTTCTGACTATTGGAAAAAGAAGAAGGCGCGCCGAATACGCATGCAAAATCCGGATGTACGGGCAATGGCCGTTGAAGCTTTAAACGGAAAAGATTATCTTCAGATAGTTAATTTCGGCGAGTCGGGAGAGTCGCTGGTAATTCCGATTGACAGTTGCAGAAAAGCCGTAAGCGTTCATGGAAAAGCCGCCACGCAGATTAAAGAGGACAGGATCGCCACATATCTTGGACCCGGCGACATGCAACTTTTTGAAATATCAAAGAAAAATGCAGGGACATGAAAAGGAAATGCCTTTTTATCCGGGATGCACTGGCTTTGTCTGTGCCAATTACCGCATTCTCAGGTTTATATGCCGCAGTTTTAACCAAGGTGGAAAGGAACAGGCTTCTGCCCGCCGGAGTTCCACTATTGTAACATGATCTTAATATGCTTTGACACAATTTTAAAGGTATGTTAACCTTTGGGATAATGAGTCTGATTCCTGAATTTATTTTGAAACCGATGTTATTTTACAAGGAGGATTAAATGAGAATATTGGCTGTTGGGGCGCATCCTGACGATCTCGAATTTTTTTGCGGAGGAACTCTTGCAAAATACGCAAAAAGCGGAAATGAAATATTCATGTCATATCTATGTACCGGGTGTTACGGAAGCAGGGATACTGAGCCCGCAAAACTTTCTGAAATAAGGGCCCAGGAGGCAAGAAATTCCGCAAAAATTATTGGCGCGACAGTTTTTGGGCCCATTTCGAACGACCTTGACCTTTTTTCGAACAGGGAGTCAAGGATAAAAGTGGTAGATATCATAAGGCAGGCGAAACCAGATATAATTATCACCCACAGCACAAACGACTATATGGCAGACCACGTTGCAACCGGTCAAATTGTTTTCGACGCAGCTTTTACCGCAACTCTTCCTTTATTCAAGACCGATTATCCGGCGCATGAAAAAATTATGCCCATTTACAGTATGGATACTTCAATAGGTGTTGGATTCGATCCTGAATTATACATAGATATTACAGATTATTTTGAAACAAAGAAAAAGATGCTTCTCTCTCATGAAAGCCAGCATAAATGGATTGCGGGACACCATCAAACAGATGCTGTTGGAATAATAGAAAAAATGTCCAGTTTCAGGGGATTGCAGTGCGGAGTAAAGTATGCGGAAGCTTTCAAAAGAGTAAAAGTTTGGGGAAGAATTTTCCCGGAGAGCCTTTTGAAGTAACAAGGGGAAAAGAAGGTACTCATCCCCCTTCCCTTGAGGGGGGATGAGTAAAAGAGGGAGCATGAATAGAATCGTTTTGGATGACAGAGCAGAGAAATAACAAACAAATAAAATGCAGGATTCCACTGCAAAATCTGCTTCTCTTCCGCTAAGCCAAAAGTCATCAATTATGAGCTTATGATAGTTTTGTGATAAAAGCCTATTTCTCGTATATTCTGTTCATAACACCGATAACGCTGTCCGGATGAGTTTTAACCATTTTCTTTTGAGGATTTGTCCCATCAGCGCGAAAAGTGTAGACCAGTTCATACGGAGGCTCTAATTTAACTACCCCAAATTTCTCTTTCTTGTAACGCAAGAGAGATTTTTTTGCGCCTTCCCTGATAAGTTGCCTGGCAACTTCCGGATGCAGATGTATCGCCGCATTGTTTCTTAATCCGTATTCCTCGGCAGTACACTCGTCGCCCCTTCCGAAAGCCAGCCCCTCTTTCACCGCAACCGTTTCTATCCCGGGAACCAATTCTGCCGCTTCCTGGCAGAAAGCCATGTCTCCTGAACCGAAAATAACAGGAATGTCAAGTTCTCCCGCGCACAACGTCACCTGGCCGAATTCTCCTATAGATACTCCGTTTATCGAGAGGTCGAGGAGTTTAAAAGCCTGGGTGTGAGCTATATGAGCATATTCGCTGCCGGCTTTTGCATGCTGCCCTACAATGGCAATCGCGTTAAAATTTCTGTCAAGTCCGAGGGGATATGGTCCGCCCGTTCCCCCCGGCCATCCTCTCTGAAACTTTACTCTTTTGTCAAGAGACAAAAAGTCTACCCCACCATAACCGTTTCCGCCATGTCCGTCAATCACTACGATCTCCGTGGCGCCGGCAGAAAAAAAACCGTCAACTGCCGCGTTGACTTCCATTGCAAGAAGCGTCCTGCTCTGCCCGAAGTACCTTGAATCTCCGTTTGCCCATCCCTGGTAGGTTATTACACCTGCAACCCCTTCCAGGTCAGTCATTATAGCTATTTTCATATCATCTCCTTATTTCTTAATACTGGCAGGCTCTGTTCCTTTTGCCAACACTTCAATTATTTACTATTTCACTCTGTCAGACTTTTTCCAGGATGGGACAGAACCTTCTTATTCTTCGCTACCCTGAACTACGTTCTCTTCCTTTTTTGCTCTGCAATAGTTGAAAACATATCAGATATTCTCTTCCCAAGGCAAGAGAATGAACAAAAGAGAAAAAGGATTTCACCTTTGTCCGGACTATTATATGGCTTTTTCACGGTTTATTATATTTGAACGATATTAATGTATTAGCTTTAAAAAGTCAAATTTATTTTAGAGCCGCACCACTGTTTACACCGAAGTTGCTGCATATAAAGTTTACGGGTAAGCCGGGTGTCTTTTTATTTATCACCTGAAATATCTCTTCTCGATTCACACACAGTGCACTATTCAGAATCACGTATTTTTTTGTATTTCATGTTGACAAACATATACCTACATAATAATATATTGATATATTTCAAAAATCGTTTTGCGGTAAAATTGATCAATACCGGCATGAAAAGTTTTATACGGGAGGGAATAATGAAGATAAAGATGTTTCTTCGCAATACAAGATTGCTTGCATACTGCGCATGTATATCTATGATTATGTCTTTATCTGCTTGTGCAGGCGCTGACGAAGAGATTTTTGCTTTCGAGGCCGTGGAAGTGAAAATGTTGTCGGGATGGTTTTCGACTGACGGCGGAGATATCAGTGTTGATTGGGGTGACGGTTCTGTTTCAAAATTCTCGGGCAAGGAGAAACGATACAGTAAGAAATACGAAAGCAAGGGAAACCGTAAAGTTACGTTAATCGCGGCTAACCAGGGTGTGTTAACTGAATTCCGCATGGATCAGAGCGGGGAAAACATCAGGTTCGACCTGGCAGGATTGCCGCGGGGACTGACATACCTGCACTGCGGCGGGCTAAACTCGGTTACAGGTGACGTTGCTTCTCTTCCGCCTGGATTGACCTACTACTATTGCGAGGGTAACAACACCGTAAAAGGCAACATCTCCGACCTGCCAAGAACCCTGACACTTTTCAGTACACACGGCCGCAACACCATAAACGGAGATTACAGCGAATTACCGCCGAACCTGACCTCTTTGCGTATCGCAGGACGCAGCACGGTTGGCGGCGATCTTGCAAACCTGCCACGGAGTTTAACCTCGTTTCTCTCTGTCAGTCATAGCAAAGTGACCGGAGACCTCGCGAACCTGCCGAAGGATCTGTTTTATTTCTACTGTGGAGGAACAAACAACATATCAGAATATACTGCCGGCCGCACATGGAGTCCGAAGATGACCTGTGTGCATCTTCAACCGGTAGTTGGCCACGGATTGGATACAAAAGAGGTGGACGCCTTGCTGGCGGATCTCGCCAAAACTATCTGGGCTGGTGAAAAAAAAGTATGGCTGGCGGGCAACAACGCCCCGCGTTCAGGAGCTTCGGACGAGGCAGTTTCCCTCTTGGAGAAAGCCGGCGTGACAGTTTCCTTAACACCGCAGGCACAATGATGAAAATTTCTGTTCATCCGGTTGTTGACAAATGTCATTTCTTCAGTTAGAGAACTTACGGTATTCCAAACGATAGTCACCTCCCCTCCCGCACCGAGGTTACGAAGGAAGCCCGTTGAATGAAACCCGCAGGGCAAGAGGAGTGAGGGGGGCACTGCTCTTTTCCCCCGAGGGTAGAGAAGAATATCCGGGTAGGGAAATAAACACTTTTAAAACCAATGAAAGCCTAAGGAAAAGACTGCCTAAAAGCATAGCCAAGTTTGGCAAAACCGCAGATAATGCAAGGAGAATACAATGAGATTAGGCTTTTCTGACGAACATAGAGAAGAAGTCTTACCCTCTAAATCTTACCGTAGCATTGAAGGCGGAAGAAGAGCGCAATTATTCCGAACATTTATTCCGAAGGTATTCATGCTTCTTTGTCTTCTTTCTCCTTTCATCCTTGCAATAGCAGCAGAAAATGAACCTTCACTCGGTTTTATGATAGACCCTATGGATTCCGAGATGGTGGAGCTCTCACAATCTCTGAAATTGGACGAATCGCTGTTCGGTTGCGGTCCCCTTCTGGAGCCGGGCAGAACCTTCTATGTCACACTTTCGGGCAACGACGAAGC
>JAKPNC010000264.1 GCA_029548585.1 bacterium
TCAAGGTAAATATCCCCCATCTTCATGCGGGCGGCCGCTCTCTGCCTGGGGATCGACTTTTCTGATTCCAAAACCTTTTTAAACTCCGACATCGCTTCATCGTGTTTGCCCGTAAACAGGAAGTATTCCCCGTTGCTTATCTGCGAAGCAGGTTCATTTTGTCCTATCTTCCCTTCCACCTCTTTTATCAATGCCCCGGCCGGTCTTTTTTTGCCAACCTCGAGAAAAAGAAGATAGAATTCTTTTGCTTTCTCTTTATCTCCCTGCGCCCAGTAGCTGTCACCCATAACCCTGTACCAATCTGCATATGCAAGGGTCATCTCTCCGGAAATATCGATATTTATGCGGTATATGTTATTATTTGCCCAGTTGAGCATCTCATCGTAAACTTCTCTTTCCCTCGAATAGTTTGCCTCTTTTCTGTACGTCTCTCCTATCTTTATGTAAGCGGGCTTCACAGCGCTCCACGCATCAAGACCTATATCGAGGATCCTGCGGTAACATTCTCTTGCTTCTTCAAACCGGGATTCAGATACAAATGTGCCGGCAAGGACCGACAGCAGGCTGGCTTCACTCCAGGGGTTTACATCCTCGACGTTAAGCGCCAAGGCATAAAATTCACGTGCTTTGATGTTATCCTTCTCAATCCTGTAAATTTCTCCCGTCTTTCTGTAGGCTTCAAACTTGTCCACGAAAGTTGTTCCCCTCATGGATAGAATCTTCAGGTATTCTTCTTTCGCCTTCTCATTTTCCCTCGCGGACAGATAAGTGTCTCCTATTCTGAACCGGGTGGCTACCCTGACAACAGGACCGGCCTGCTCCATCTTCATGATTTTTTCAAAAGACTCTATCGCCTCCGCGTATTTTCTCTCCCTGAGCCATGTATCGGCTATCTTCAACTGAACTTCAGCCTTTTTCCCGTCGGCTTCTCTGCCCATATCCAGGATATTTGCAAGAGTTTCTCTTGCTTTGGAATAATCCGGAACGTTGATATAAGCATCCGAGATCTTCAGATACATCTCAACCTTCATCTCCGGGTCAGGATTCCCGGTTTCAATTATCCTTCTGTACGTCTCCACTTCCAGAAGAAAATTCTTCTCGGCTCTGTGTGTTTCGGCAATCTTCAGAAGCGCCTCCCTCTTTTCTTTCCCGATATTTGTCATCGAAAGCCCCGAATTGAAATCATCCCTCGCACCGGCGTGATCGCCTGCCGCAACTTTCTTGTTGCCTTCTATCATGGCATCCTTGTAGTTGAGCCATCTTGCAGTGCGGGTGTGTGTCAACTCCACGTTATCAAAATATGCTCCCGTGTCACTGAAGAGAGCCATAATAACGCTGTTGACACGCTTCCCGGTGTTCTCCTCCGGCACATCCAGGTTTCCGGTCTGCCTTGTCCATGCGGCATCTGACGGTATGGTAAACTGCCGGGAACCTGCAAAAAGGTTTGTTCCTTTTTCATTTTTTTCATAAAAATAGAAACATACGCCGGCAGGCTTCTTGTCGGGGTCTCTCACATCCAAACTTACGACAAGCTTGTCTCCGGCGGTCACGTCAATCGTCTTCTCGTGCATGAGATGTCCCCTGACGTAAACTGAGTTTTTACCCCCGGAAGCATTTTCGTTGCCGGTAAGCAGTTGGTATTTGCCGCCCCTGGTAAGAGATATGTTGAGTCTCCATCCTTTGGGAAAGATAAGGGGGGAGAGAAAAGACCACTGGTTGTCTTCCATCTGTTTTTGATACCCTGTTTTTGCATCAACGGCGTACGTCTCCTCAAAGCCGGGATTTACAAGCTGAGACCAAGCTGATACAGCAAAGAAAAAGATTAAAAGACCTGCACCTGACGCATATTTCATCCTGATCATTTTCCCTCCCTGCCATTTGGTTATTGCATTTAATCCTTTGCAACACGGTTATATCTGTCTTCACCTGTATATGGATATTATCCTCTCCCGTATCTCTTCTTTCTTCCTGCCCGACAGGCCTTTCATCTCAAGCATTTTCCCGTATTCTTCCCTTGCCTTTTCATATTCGCATTCTGCCCTGAATATCTCTGCGGTCTTTTCACGGGCCTCGATCTTCATCTCATCGGGTATGCCGGCCATGGCAAGGATAAGAAAATACTCGGACCTTGCTTCGGCATATTTTTTTTCCATTGCGTAACTATCTCCCATCCTGAATAAGGTCTCCGCCTTCTTTTCAGGAGAAATACCGATGATTTTAAGGGACTGGGCGTATTTTTCCCTTGCCTGGACATAGTTGTTGGTCTTTGTGTAAACGTCGCCCATTCTGTCGAGCGCCAGGGCCTTTTGCCGGGGATTTGCATCAGGGGAAGAAATCACATTGCCGTATTCTGAAATCGCCCCGGGGTATGACTCTTTTGCAAATAAATCCTCCGCCTTCCTTATCAGGCTTGACGCATCGTTCAACCCTATCTTTGATTCAACCTCTTTTATATGGTTGTTATTTATGGCTACCCTCCCGATCTCGAGGAACCTAAGGTAATATTCACGGGCCTCCGCAGTCTTTCCCTCCGCAAAGTAACTGTCCCCGGTAAGTTTGAGCATCTGGGACAATACAAGGTATATCTCAGTCTCTCCCCCGTAAGAAAGTCTTGATATGTCGTTTGAAATCCAGTCGAGCATCTTCCTGTAGGTTTCCCTCTCCTTTTCGTATTCACCCTGTTTCCTGTACAGGGCGCCGATTTTAGAATAGGCAATCTTCTTGTTATTCCACGGTTTTGAACCCATTTCAAGAATCTTTCCGTAAGCTTTCCTGGCTTCTTCGAGCATTCCGTCGGATTCATAAGTTTCAGCCACAGTTGCAAGAAGGGCTGCTTTTTCCCAGTCATTCACGTCATCTACCCCAAGAGCCTTTTCATAGAATTCCCTTGCGCCGGCATGATTCTTTTCACTCCTGTAAAGGTCGCCGATCCTCCTGTTTGCATCAAACCTGTCGACCAGGCTTACTCCCCTCATGGACGGGATCCCGGAGTATGCGGTCCTTGCCCCCGCAAGATCTTTCATCAATGCAAGGGCTTCCCCTGTCCTGAACTGTGCCCTGATACCGTCAACAGGGCTTGACTGCTTCATGCCGGAAATCTTCCTGTACGAGTCGATGGCAGAATCATACTTTTTCTCCCTGAGCCACAAGTCGGCAATTTTAAACTGCGCTCCCACCTTCTCCTCGTCAGCCTCCCCGCCCATTTCAAGGACAGTCTCAAGCACGCCCCTGGCAAGGTCGTACTCTTTTGCCATCGAGTAAGCATCCGCCATTTTCAGATGCAGGTCAAGGTTGAGACGGCTGTCAGGTTTTTCATTCCCGATTATCAGCTTAAGGGTTCCAACGGCAGACTTGAAGTCCTTCTCACTGACATAAGTATCGTATACCCCGGTTAACGCCTTTATCCTTTCGTCTTTCTTTTCTGTCAGACCGAGGGCGGACATGAAATCAGCACGGGAACCCTCGTAGTTGCCTGCCGCCGCCTTCTTCCTGCCCTCGAAGTAAGCGTCTCCAAAATTAAGCCAGCTGGCCGTTTTTCTATGGGAGAGTGAAATATCGTCAAAATACGCTCCCGTCTGGCTGACCAGGGCAATAATCGTAGAATTAACCCTGCGCCCCTGGTTATCCTGAGGGATCTTCATAACCACGTTCTTTAATTCCCACTCAGGCGAAGTGGTTGTGTTCAACTGTTTTGACCCAGCGAATGACGTGATCTTTCCTTTTTCATTTCTTTCGTAAAAGTAGAAACAGATACCGGCAGGTTTTCTTCCGGGATCCCTGACATAAAAAGTAACTTCAAGTTCGTCTCCGGCCGCCACATCAATGGCTTTGTTGTGAGACAGGTGTCCCCTGAGATAAACGCACTTATCGCCGGAACGCACATTTTCGCTTCCGGAAACAATACGATATTCACCGTTTTTGAATGCCCCCGGATTGGTCTTCCATCCTTCAGGGAAGACAAGAGGTTCTTCAAACTTCCAACCGGCGCCTGTCAGTTTCTTTGATTCGCCATCCTTCTCGGGAACCTGAAACGTCTTCTCAAAACCAGGGTTCACCAGCTGGGCAAACGCTCCTGCCGGTAAGAGAAGAAAGATAAGAGCGAGAAACCTTGCCATGTTTTTACCGAATGACATTAAAACCTCCCTTAAATTTTTGGATCAGTCAATCCCGTAAATTCCACATGAAAATTGCCTGCTCCCGGGCTCTCCTACTACTTTTCAAATTTAATTGTTCCGCCATTGTCAAGACGCCATATGGAACCGCCAGGCACAACCCAGGCAAACCATAATCCTCCTGTTTTTGCAGATGCCATGTTAAACCTGGCAGTATCAGGAAGGACGGGGAACATGCTTAGAGATGAAAGAGGGATCCTCCACTCGGAAGTCCAGTGATGGGACGCGGCGTCAATCACAAAAGCCTTGTATATGAGCGTATTGACTATATTGTCAAGATCTTTTTCAGGCATCCCGAAGATATTGTGCACCTTTATCCGTCCGTCTGAATATGCATCAAAGACAAATACAGGGCCCAAATTAACCGACCTGTCCCACCACCACGTCTTTTTCGTGTATTTCCCTTCTATGCAGACCTCGTTAAAACTCGTGCCAAGACCTTTCTTCCTTTCTTCATCCGTTGTGGCGTGTTTTACAGGGTCGGGCTCATTCTCTATGGCAATATACAGGTACCGGTCGTCATAGGACATCCACAGGTAACTCTTGTTGCCTTCCTCTGCATTCTTACCGATATTCTTCTCAACTATTAAGGCCTTTGACTTGTCGGAGCCATTCCATTCGTCGGCATCAAGCTTTCCGTCAAGCCTTATGTCTGATATCCTCCTTTTCACCCCGTAAACCGGAGCGGGAGAAATCCCCGGAGGCAAAGGATTGAAATTGAACCGCACGGGCGGCAGAACCGCAACCTTTTCCGGCTTGTAGTATTTGCCCGGAGGAAGCCTTTTCACAGGCCAGCTTGCCCGCAGGGGATCCTGGTAAAGCCCTATCTTTTCAAAAGGCACAGGCTCTTGTCCTGTAATCCCGTAAACCGGGGAACCTGGCATCAAACCGAAATCAAGTTTCTCCGTGTCCCTGAAAACCGGATCATATCCCTCCAGGTTGTCACGTATGGTTATTTCATCCGTAAGACCATCTATAACCTTGAGAAAACGGCCGCCTACGCTTATATTCCTCTCGATAAAAACATTTCTCGGCCAGGCTGGATTCCACTGGGCATTGGCATTTTTTCCCTTTTCGAGGATGGAAGGCAGCTGGGGATACCTTGATGACCAGGGCGGCTGCCTGTAAGAAATGCTTTCCAGAACATTGTTTTTCCACATCCTCACTCTATCGGGATTGACAAGCAGGTAATTCCTGTTGCCCTGGTAAATATCCAGGGAGTTATCCACGAATATATTGTCTTCCACCCTGCTGTCCGGGCCGTGTGTGAAGATGGCAGTGCCGGTGTTGCGATAGAAGATGTTACCCTTCATGGTGATGCCGCCGTTGAGGGCATCGATATAAATACCGGTAATGCCGGGATTCACGTAAGGCACAACCGAGGAATGTTCCGTTATATGGTGTATGAAGTTATACCGTATAACGTTTCCCCTGCTTACGAAGCTTTTCTGAGCGCCGTAAATGTATATTACGCCGGCATCCTTTGCTTCAGAAACCACGTCGTATATTTCGTTGTACTCTATAACGTGATTGTTGTAATCAAATACTATCGCCTGGTGGGGAGTGTCTGTAATCAGGTTGTGGGAGACCCTGTTGCCTATACCCATCACGCTGACCCCCGGCCCTCCGCCCAACCTGTTGAACCTGCATATATAGTTATTCTCAACGAGGTGTCTTGAAGGAATCAGTTTTTTCCAGTTGCCGCCCGAAAGGCGGATCCCGGCGCCCCCGATATCGCTTATATCGCTTCCGGCAACACAGTGGCGGAACCCGCCGTCAATAGTTACCCCGCTGCGGCCTATGTTACGTATCCTGCAACCTGCCACCAGGTTATTGCGACCTTCGCTTATCTTTATGGCATCGAGCCTGGTGCATTCCAGGGTAAGACCGTAAAATACCATGTTTGACGCATTCACAACTTTAAGGACAGGCGTTTCGAGGATTGAAACCATTATCTCGTCGTCTTTTCCGATCTCTTTGGGCGGGTAGAAGTAAAGTAAGCCTTCCTTCCTGTCAACGTAAAACTCGCCCGGCATGTCTATCTCGCTAAGGATGTTGTAAAAGTAGTGCGGCTTATCCCTGCGCACGGGGGCATAGTAAAGTGGATAACTCTTCGCATAATTGATGTTTGGAGCAAGGTTGATAATCCTGTTCACGGTATCTATCCCCGTAACCTGCAGATGAAACTTGTCCCACGGCCAGTTGAAATACCCGACTGTCCACAAATCATTCTCCTCTTTCCACCTTGCGGGTCTGTCCCCGGTGTACCTGAACCTGCCTTTCTGGAAGGTCTCCTCCCCCGAACCGCCGTCACCGCCGGGGGTCAGAAGGTCATGCACGAAGAGCCACCCGTCGTTCGGCCACCTGGAAACCTGCATAAGGCTTCCGTTGTAAAAAAGCTCCATGGCTGACGGAAAATCTCCACCCCCCGAACCCCTGTTAAGCATTTTGCCGAAATCGTTTATCCCCTCCTTCTTCAGGTCGCATACCAGAACCTTGCCTTTGGACTCCGCCGGCAGCACGGATAATACCTTGGTATCCCTGACGGGCATGAACCCCGAAACCTCTTTGCCTCCTATTATCCTTGCGTCTTCCCCGGGATAACTCCGGTATACCACAGGCGAAGATTCCGTCCCTGAATCTTCCTCTCCGAACTCTACGCTGCCGGTTACAAAATATTTGCCCCCCCTTAAGTAAACGGCAATTCCTCCCTCGGGCATGCCTTTTTCCTTGATTCGCCTTACCTCCTGCCTCGCTCTTTCTATCGTCCTGAAAGGTTTCTCAAGAGTCCCGCCGTCCGCATCATTGCCTTCTGTTGATACGTAGATCCCCAGCCCGGGCTTCTTTACAAGATCAGCAAGCTTTTCAGCGGAACTCTTTTCCACCTGCCCGTCCTTCATTCCCTCTGTCGCCTCTATCCTGTCAACGACTTCCAGTCTCTGGTTTTCGTGGGGAAAGGCCGAGGTCTCTATCTCTTTAAGCAGCCTCAGGTAATATGGCACGGCTTTGCTGTAAACCAGCTCCTGCCTGTAGGTGTCTGCTATCGAAAGCTCCGACCTGAACAAATCGTTTTCCTTCACGCCTTTCACCTTTTTAATTTCTCCGTATATCTTCCTGGCTCCGGCATAATCCTTCTGTTCGCAGTACAGCCCGGCTTCCCTGAACATGGAGTATATCCTGTAGTTGTCTGTCAATCCGGGAAGTCCCATCAACTCGCCGTACGTCCTGCGGGCCGCCACGTAATCCTTTTCCATCCTGTAACTTTCCGCCATATTCAAAAGG
>JAKPNC010000015.1 GCA_029548585.1 bacterium
GGTCCCGGCGAGCAATCCGATGGGGTATGAAGCAGGAAGACAGCTGGTGGAAGCGACGCTGGAATGTATAGACAGCCTGTGGAAAAAGGAATAAGATACAGAAATATGAACTTTTTATCCCGTTGTGTGTCTAACTTTATAAATGGGGGAACCATGGACAGGAAAAATCTTTTTTCTCTTCTGATGGCGGCGGCATTTACGGCAGGCAGTATCTTCTGCAGCGGACAGGGGACTTCCGATGTCCGGATGGCCCCGGACAATTCCGGGATAATGAAAACCGTGGAGGCGAATAACAGGTTTGCCCTGGACTTTTACAAGAGATACAGCCCGTCAGAGACCAATATCTTTTTTTCTCCTTACAGCATTTCCGCGGCTCTTGCCATGACATACGAGGGGGCCGGGGGGAAGACTGCCGAAGAGATGGCGAAGGTTTTTTATTTTCCGCTGGATGAGCAGAGCAGAAGGCAAGGGTATATGGCTTTGTTCAGGGAGATAAACAGGAAGGATAAAAAATATAAGCTGAGCACGGCGAATGCATTATGGGCGCAGAAGTATTATTCTTTCCTGAGGGAATACTTTGACGTTGTCGGGCAGTATTACGGCGGAAGCGTGAAAAACATGGATTTCAAGACCTTGGCGGAAGAGTCGAGAAAAGAGATAAACAGGTGGGTGGAGAAAGAGACAAACGACAAGATAAAGGATATTATTCCTTCAGGCGTAATAAATGCTCTCACAAAGCTTATTCTTACAAACGCCGTCTACTTCAGGGGGGAATGGATAAAGCAGTTTGACGCCAAAAAGACCCTGGAACAGGATTTCATGGTCTCCGGGGGCAAAACGGTTAAAGTCCCCATTATGGAGAGGACGGGCGACGAGGCGGTTTTCCCTTATTCGGAGGATATCATGGCACAGGTCCTGGAGATGCCTTATTCAGGGGACGATTTATCCATGCTCGTTTTACTGCCTAAGGACGGCGATATGAAAAGGATGGAGAATGCCCTTTCATTAAAAAAACTGCAGGAATGGCAGAATGCTCTTAAGAAGCAGAGGGTGGAGGTCTTCTTTCCGAAATTCAAGCTTGAAACGAAGTATTCCATGTCAGGAGATCTTGCAGCAATGGGAATGCCTTCAGCTTTTTCCGGCAGCGCTGATTTCTCCGGCATGACGGGCAGAAGGGATCTGTGCATAAGCGATGTCATCCACAAGGCTTACGTTGAAGTGAACGAAGAGGGGACAGAAGCGGCTGCTGCAACCGCAGTGATTATGAAGCTGACTGCGATGCCTTCTCCTTCGATACCGGTTCCTGTTTTCAGGGCGGACAGACCCTTTATATTCATCATACGGCAGAAGGCAACCGGGAATATACTTTTCATGGGCAGGGTCAGGAATCCACTCTCGCCTTAGTCGATCTTCACCGATGTAACTTCTGAAGGCAACGACTCGTTGTCCCAGCTGTCAACCGCCGATACCCGGTAGAAGTACTCTTTTCCGCTTTCCAACCCGGCATTGACAAACAAAGGTTCGACCGTGCTTCCGAAGAGGTTTTCCTGGGAAGGTTTGAAATCTTTCCGTTGGCTCCTGTACACGTTGTAGTACCTGATTCCCTGCGGCGCCTTTGATTCATTCCATTCCATTTTTATCCAGGGCGGATTTACATCGTACCCCCGCCATATTAATGGTTCCTTGCCTGCGGCTGACGGTTCAGACAGGCGTGGTTTCCCCGGCCTGCCCGGTTTCGATGAAGGGCAGTTGCCAAGGGCCGGCGGCATGAAACCAGGGTCGTTGGTTACCAGAATGTTGTCAAGCGCTATCCCAACGTCCCCGGTTTCGAATTCGAGTTTATGAAAACCTGCCGGAAGGCTCAATGGTTTGGTGGCCGCAGACATCCACTTCCATTCAAAACCCTGCACATGTATGTTGCCCGCCTGCTTGCCATTGATTTTGACCCGGATGTTTCCCGTGCCCGGATTACCCTGCGCCGGCCAGCCGGTGGTGTAGCTTGAACGTTCAATTTGGGACATTCCCCGTACCCTTCCCATTATCTTCCACGAGCCCGCGGCAGGGATTTCAATGCCTATCTCTACCGATCCCTTCAGCCCGCCTTCAAGCTTTGCCCTGTAAAGGTATTCGGGATCTGTGATGGCTACCGCGTAAGAATTGGAGGTTCCCGCAGGTTGAAAGAAAGGCACCATGGGTTTTCTTATTTTTCCCGCTTCAGGCTGGTAAAAATGCCTGAAAAGCTTCTTCTTGCCAATAAAGGACTCGTTGGAAAACATCCTGCTTTCAAGCCCGGAGTATTCAACGGATGTCAGCACGTAAAATCCGTCTTTCTCCGCTGGCAGGGTGTAACGCGTGTCTCTCACGGGTTCCCTGTTCAATTTGGTGTACTTTTTCCCGCTCTCGTCCGAACGGTATATGTTAAATCCTTCTATTTCCGAGCAATATCGGGGTTTTTCCCACACCAGTGAGTTGCCTTCCACCCTGACTTTTACGGGAGGCTGGGGATATCGTGCAACTGCAATATAGGTGTCTGCAAGTCTTCTTTCGGGGTGGTCCGTACCCGATCCCGCCAGCATTGTGGAACAGTATACTATCTTTGTATAATCAGGACTGGGGGCCGGCGCCGGCCATATAACGGGCTTATCGTAAGCTCCCGGGTTCCTGCGGGTGCTGTACCTTGCCCTGTAATCTGTCACGTTCATCATGGCAACGTTCCAGAGGGTCTCGTTTTCCAGGTCGACCATGACCACCGGAGTGTTAGGTTCCACGAAAGACTCAATGATGGCGAAATCCTTGTCTATCCTGAACTCGTGGGGCCATGAAATCCTGTCGGACTTGGGAAAACTGCCTATGAACTTCACGATGTTTTCAATGGCGGATTGTGCGGCGAAGGTGTTATGCATGTTGCTGTGCATGCCGAGGGAAGCCATGTGGACGAGCGTTCCGTCTTCAAGCCATACGGCGGCCTTGTCTCCCGACTTGGGGATTCCTCCCGAAAGATTCCACCATGAGTCCCCGTTCCATGTTCCCTTAAGGTTTTCCCATGAGATCTGTTTTGCCCCGGGGTTGGGCACGGCCATCAGAAGTCCCCGGGTGTCGGAAAGGGAGAGGGGGAGCATCCAGACCTGGTAGGGATTCTCGTCGGCGAGAAAGGAATTCCTGTTGATTTCAAATGCAAAATAACGAATTCCGTCGCTCCCGAGCGCGTTTACCCACCCCTTGCCGGACTTGCCCCAGACGGAATTCATCGGATATGCTTCGAGCCCGCTTTTTCCCGAGGGATATACCACGTCGTTTTCCGGTTTTTTCGATATGCTTTTTATCCTGAATGTCCTGAAATTGTTTCCTTCTGTGTCGGAGAGACCGAACTGTTTCCTGTCGTCCGACTGCCACACTAAGACTTCATGGGTTATTTCGCGTATGTTGAGTCCCTTTGCCGTAGCTTCGGATGGTATCTGTACGATCTTCCAGCCTGGTTTGGAAGGAAGTGTAATCGTATGTGCTTTTCCTGTGGCGAGATTGAGCAATTTTACGTATTCCGGCGTTCTTATCGGGCATATCCAGTCCGAAGGATCGGTGCCTTCAGGAACGCGTTTTTCTTCCCATCTGAAGGGCCATAAAACCTTGTTGTTCCAGTTGTTCGGCTTTTTAGTGGAAGGATTGGGATACCGGCAGAAGCCATCGGTCCGGACTATGTCGCCGGGGTCCTGCATGCCGGCGTGGAGGTATTTGCCGTTTCTGCTGAAGTTGGGATACCCGACATATAAAAGGTGGGCTTTGCCTCCGCGGGTCATCATCCACGTTTCGGTTCCGATCAGGGTGTCTTTGAATATAACCTTGCCGGGTTGGTTGTAGTTGGAATCCACAAAGATGGTTTCCAATTTGTGCCGCGGGTCAACGGGAGTTTTTGATGCCCACTGTTCCGGCAACGCCGTGTCTCCGAGGCGGATTATTTCAAGCTTTTTGACCTGTACTGTGGCCTCGTGCCGCGCTGGGTCTGAATATGTCCATGCAATGCCGGCTTTGAATTTTTTCTTCCCTGTGCCGGTTCCTTCGACATAGAAAGGCAGTTCGACATTTTTAAATTCTTCAGAGATTCCCACCGGAAGGACAAAGAAATCCGAAGGATAATCGAGCGGTTCGGCATAAAGTTTCACGGCGTAGGAATTAGTTTTTATCAAGGCTTTGAACAGATAGTGTCCCGGGGGAAGTTCAATTTCTTTTACCATTCCCTGCCACGACCTTGTTAAGATGAAAGAAGCGGTGCCTGTTTCCTTGTCGTATGTGAAGTTTTCCCACGTTCCCGCCACGGCGCCTTTCCATCCTACGGGATTTCCGTTTACCACTTCGGAAAAGGGAAGATCTATTCTCAAGTCTTCTGTCCCGTCGGAATGTCCCGCACCTTTTGAAAAAGAGGTGCCCGAAAGGAGTATCAAGGACATGAATATTACAGCGGATAGAGATGCTGAGGACAAGGCTCCTTTTTTCATTTTTCTCCCTGGTTTTTAAGAAAAATAATCAGAATATTTTGCGGAGGGCATGGCAGTTTGCACCGGTTCCCTTCTTTTCAATGTATTTCTGGTGGTACTCCTCTGCATACCAGAAATCAGTTGCCGGCAGGAGTCTTGTTCCAACCTTGTATTCCATGGATTCAAGCTTTTTTATCACGTTTTCGGCAGTTTTCTTCTGCTCCGGCGAGTTGTAGAAAATCGCGGAAAGGTACTGGTTGCCCCTTTCGGGGAACTTCCCTTCTGCAAGCGTGAAGTCGTGCATCTCGAAAAAGAGCTTGAGAAGTTCTTCGTAGGTTGTCATTGAAGGGTCATAGGTTACTTCAACCGCTTCAAAATGTCCGGTGGTGCCGGAGCATACCTGTTTGTAGGTGGGGTTTGAAAGAGTGCCTCCGGTGTATCCCGATTTTACCGATATTACCCCGGAAGCCTTGCTGAAATGGTATTCAACCCCCCAGAAGCAACCTGCGGCAAAAACAGCTTTTGCTCTTTTGCTGTCGGGGATGAATTTTATTGATATTGAATTGACGCAGTGGCGCGTGTCTTTGGGCGTATGCTTTTCGCCTTTAAAGACATGCCCGAGGTGCCCGCCGCATTTTGCGCAGACGATCTCTGTTCTTCTTCCGTCGGCATCAAGCTGGCGTTTTACCCCCCCGCTTATTTCGTCGTCAAAGGCGGGCCATCCGCAGCCGGCGTCGAACTTGTCGTCGGAACGGTAAAGCCGGTTTCCACAATTGCGGCAAACAAACGTGCCTTTTTCAAAATGGTTCCAATACTTTCCGGTGAAAGGCTTTTCAGTGCCTTTATTTATGATTACCCTTTCTTCTTCCTCGGTGAGAGGTATTTTTTTTCCTTTTTCCATGGGAAATAT
>JAKPNC010000028.1 GCA_029548585.1 bacterium
ATATGGATTTCATGACCGGGAGGCAGTGACAGGCCTTCTGTCGGGATCAATATAAAATAACAGGAAAGGAGAAAATTATGGATGCAATGATAGACTTCGGAGGCAAGCAGATAAGGGTGAAAGAGAATATGGAGTTTACCGTGTTGAAACTGAAAGACAAGAAGGTCGGGGACAAGGTTGAATTCCAACCGGTCTGCATCCTTGACGACAAGGACATCATAACTGAGAAGTCAAAGCTCGGGGCTTTCCATGTAACGTGTGAAGTTATCGGTGAAAAGAAGGGGGAAAAGATATATTCATTCAAGAAGAAGGCCAAGACAGGATACAAGAGAGGCGTAGGTTACAGGGACAGCCTAATGGTTCTCAAGGTGGAGAATATATCCAGAAAGTGAAAAGAATACACCAGGTTGTTGAGAAAAGTTTTTCGGGAAAGAAGGCGATTGTTGTTAACCTGAAAGAAGATAAGGAAGAAGAGACTGAAGAATCATCCGGAGAGACCAGGCTTCTATGCAAGACCCTCAGGCTGAGGATAGTAAAAGAGTTCACTGTAAAGCTCAATTATCCTCATCCGGCTACATTTCTCGGAGAGGGAAAACTCCAGGAACTGAAGAGGGCTGTCGACGAGGTATCTCCGGCGTACGTGATATTCGGCAGGGATCTTATGCCTGTCCAGCAGAGAAACATCGAAGATTGCCTTAAGGTTGAAGTTATCGACAGGACGGGGCTGATACTCCAGATATTCGGGCAGCATGCGAAGTCGAAAGAGGGAAAGATACAGATAGAGCTGGCACAGCTGGGATACATGCTTCCAAGGCTTGCCGGACATGGAACGGAACTCTCCCGGATAGGGGGCGGTTTTGCCACCAAGGGCCCGGGAGAGATGAAGATCGAGGTTTACAGGAGACGAATAAAGGAAAGGATTTACAGGCTGAGAAGGGAAATAAAGGATATCGAGAAACACAGGAAGCTTATCCGGGAATCCAGGAGAAGGAGCAGGTACCCGGTGATATCCCTCATGGGTTATACCAACGTTGGGAAAAGCAGCCTTCTTAACAGCCTGAGCGCTTCACGGCTATACGTGGCCGACAAGCTTTTTGCAACTCTTGATCCTGCATCAAGGGCAGTATTCCTGGGAGACGGGCATTACTGCCTTGTCAGCGATACTGTCGGCCTTCTGCACGATATTCCGCACCACCTGATAGAGGCTTTCCAGTCAACTCTCGAAGAAGTCAAATATGCCGATATGATACTGGTGGTCTACGACATATCCGCAAAAAACATTGACCGGCAGAAGAAGACGGTCTCGGATGTCTTCCACCTTCTCGGGATAGAGGACAAGAAGATTCTTGAAGTTTACAACAAGACAGACCTGCTGGCCATCGAAGAGAAGAAAATCATGTCCTTGAGCATGCCTGAAGGCATATTCGTTTCGGCCGCCAGCGGTGAAGGTATCAGGGAGCTTAAGGAGATTCTCAGGGAAAACCTTTATGGAACCGGAAATTGACGCAAAGGGGAAAGAAACGATAGAGAAGATTTACGGGATCATGAAAGATCATGAAAGGTTTATCGTTACCACCCACTACAATATAGACGGTGACGGCCTGGGCAGTGAAATAGCCGTTTACCTTCTTCTCCGGAGAATGGGGAAGAAGGTTGAGATGGTTAACCAGGATAAAACACCCCCTTTATACAGGTTTCTCCCTTGTACCCGCCTTATAAGGAATAAGCCCTCGGAATCCATGGAGAAGCCTGATGTCTGCATAGTGGTGGACTGCGGCAACCTTGAAAGAACAGGCGAAACAGCCGCTTTTGCAAAAAAGTCGAGGGTGATCGTGAACATAGACCACCATTTCTCGAACACCGGATTCGGTACGGTTGATTTCATCGGAGACAGGTATTCCTCTACCGGGGAGATGGTCTATTTCCTCGCTGCCAGGCATGGCAGGATCCAAAAGAAGCAGGCCGAGGCCCTGTATGCTTCCATTATCACCGATACCGGGAAGTTCGTTCACAGCATGGGGCCCTGCACTCTGAAGGTAGTGCAAAAGCTCATCGAGGCGGGGGCCGATACTGAAAAGATAGCTGGAAAGATATACATGGAGAAGCCGCTCAAATCCCTGAGGCTTCTCTCTCTTGCCCTTTCCAACCTGAGGTGCGAAAAGGATATTAAGGTTTGCTGGATGACTGTCGACAGGCGAATGTATGCTTTAACCGGAACCGACTCCAGTGACACCGAGGGATTTGTGGAGATGATAAACGGGCTCAGGGAATCCCGGGCGGCGTTCCTGATAAAGGATGACGGGCAGATCAGGGTCAGCCTCAGGAGCAAGGGCGGATACGATGTGGAGAAGGTGGCGAGAAAGTTCGGCGGAGGCGGTCACAAACAGGCTTCCGGCTGCAGGTTTCCGGGCGGAAGCAGCTTGATCGAAGTTGCCGGGAAGCTATTGGAAGAGATGAGAAAGCAAAATGGACGGGATAATAATAGTAAATAAGCCATCCGGCATTACCTCTTACGACGTTATAAGATTCTTCAAGAGGAGATATGTCATAAAGAGCAAGATCGGCCACGCCGGCACGCTTGATCCGCTTGCTTCCGGAGTACTGATAGTCTGTATCGGCAGGGCAACCAGAATGAGTTCTGCCTTCATGGCCCTTGAAAAGGAATACGTGGCAAGGATGATGCTTGGAACCATTACCGATACAGATGATATAGACGGCAATGTCCTGGAAATCAGGCCGGTTGAAGTCTGCGAGGATGACGTGAGGAAAGCCTTTACCCGCTTCATGGGGGAGATCGAACAGGTACCCCCGGTAGTCTCTGCGATCAAGTACAAAGGGGATCCCCTTTACAAGCTTCACAGGAAGGGGATTGATATCGTCCCAAAGGTAAGAAAGGTCCTGATAAAGGAGATGGAGATCCTCAGGATAGAGATTCCCCTTGTTGAATTCAGGGTTGTCTGCTCCAAGGGAACATACATAAGGGCCCTGTGCAGGGATATAGGGAATATTCTCGGTTGCGGAGGAGTCCAGACAAAGCTTGAGAGAAGAAGGATCGGCAGTTTTACCATAAACCAGAGCCTTACTCCCGGCGAGATTGAAAAGCAGGGAATAGAGAAGAGCCTTATCGGCCTTAAAGGATTTGAAATTAAATGAAAGAAGATCTGATAGTCAGCGTGGCTGGTATAAGGGGCGTATACCCCCAGCCCCTTTCTCCCGTTTCAGCTTACGGGTACGGGCTTTCTTTCGGGATTTATTCCAGGGGGATGAATAAAGTCTTTGTCGCCCGTGATACAAGGCGGAGCGGAACCGTTCTTACGATGTCCCTTATTTCAGGGCTCCTTGCATCAGGGATGAATGTCCTGGATCTCGGTATCGCTTCCACTCCACAGTTGACATACCTGGTTGAGAAGACGAAAGGTTCCTGCGGGGCCATTGTTTCAGCAAGCCACAACCCGGAGAAGTACAATGGCCTGAAGTTCGTTTCCCCGGCGGGTACGTTCCTCAATTCAAAGGAAGGGGAGAGGTTCCTGGAGATATGTTCCGGCTTCAGGGAAGCGAAGCTTCCTGTAAGTCCGGGTACGCTCCTTGAATGTCCATGCCGCCAGTACATGGAGAGTTATTTCGAGAGGATATGCGAGTCGATAGATGCAGAAGGCATAAGGAGGAGAAGGTTCAGGGTTGTTGCAGATGTCTGCCAGGGGGTAGGGGCATTTTACACCCGTCCGTTTCTTGAAAAACTCGGGTGTGAAGTAACCCTTATCAACAGTGAACCTTACGGAGTCTTCTCCCATAATCCTGAACCCCTCCCCGAAAACCTCCATGACCTGTCCAGGGCGGCTTCAGAAGGAGAATATGACATAGGGTTTGTCCAGGA
>JAKPNC010000029.1 GCA_029548585.1 bacterium
CCGCAGAAAACAATGGGTATCATTACCAAGCCGCCCTTCATCGTTATGATCCACAAATTCATTTTTTCCTTCCTCCTTGCCCGTTTAAGTGATCGTCAGAAACCGAACTTTGCCAAGGCGCAAAATCTTCTTCCTTCGGCCGGATATCCCGGGACAACCATCCTTTCTGTATCTCCAATATCGTACACTCCAAACGTCCATTCAGGCCCCCCGCCGATAACGATCTCGGCGTTACATGCGGTGAAACTGTCAAGCCTTTCACCCGGAAAAAACCTGCTGCCGGTGTAGGAAACCCACGCCTTTAAAGAGACCCGTCCGCCGTTCCAGAGAAATCCGGCATCGCATTCCGCCCCGGAATGGTAAACTACGTCCCTGTCGTAAAAATTTCTCTTGCCGGAAAGAAAGATGCTCAGGTTTCCCGCCAGGCGGCGTCTCATATCAAGGCTCAGCGAAGTCGTGCTGTATTCCTGGCCAAAAGGTTCCAGAAGCCCGTTTTTATCTGCATCTGCCCAGCCGTATCCTCTCTCAACGAATATCCTTGCAACCTCCATCCTGACTCCCCAGGCCTCAGATTCCCTTGAAAACGAAAGAGCCGCCGTGTATTCTTCCTCGGGATCGAGACGGTAATTTTCCATCTCGGTATAATTCTCCTCTGAAAGCTTCTTCCATAAATCCGGCACCCTGTAGAAGGCGCTCACCGATGCCAGGAAACCCTTTGCAGGCACGAACTCCAGGGAGGGAAGAAACCTTGTGCCCTCTCCCTCTATCTTCTTGACGCTTCCTCCGACCATGTACTTTTCGCCTTTCCTGTAAAGCCCCTGGTGGAAGGACATCTTTGAAAAACCGTCTTCGAAAACATCCTGCCTGTCAAGACCGGCCGTCACAAGAAACCCTTTCATATCGAAACTCACTCCCGCTGAAAGGAAGTTGACTTCATTGGCTTCGACGGAATAAAAAGACTGGTTGAAGAAAGAAGAAAAAACCTGATTCCACCGCGCGGTATAACCGGTTTCAATTGAAAAGTGATCCCTTTCAATTCCCAGCGGACCGTAAGAAGGTCCAGGCAACTGCAGGCTTCCAAACCTTGCTCCGGCCTTAAAACGGTGCTTCCCATTTTCAAAAAAATAATCCACACCCGCTTCCCGCTTTCGATCATTCTTCCTGTACCCGCCATCCAGTATGGCATCAATATCGAATCCTGTCCGCCCGCCGGAGGCAACCCCGGAGAAACGGGCTTGCCCCCCTCTCCTCCCGTATGCTCCAATGGAGAAGAATCTTTGGGCTTTCTCATCCGGGACCGCCTTCTCATCGGTCCCGGTTTTGGCCTCAACATACCCGTCGCCGCCATTTTCGGGAGACGGAGATCCAACGGGCATCTGAGGCAAGTCAGGAAAAAGGATTTCTCCGGGAGACGCCGGGGTGATGAATATTCGGGTCTTTTCAACCTTAAGAGCATCATCCGTTATCGTCTCCTCGGGTATCTCTATATCACGTGAGTGCGAGACCGACGGGAGAAGAAACAAGATAAAGAAAGCGGTCATTATCCTTTTCATCTTCTGATGCCCTTCAAGGCTTCTTCAGCCGCTTTAACCCATTCGGGAAACTTCTTGTAAAATGTTATTATCTCAAGGTAATTTTCCTGTGCCTTATCGATTTTGCCTTCATATTCGTGCATCCTGCCGAGATAATAAAGGGACTCCGCGAGCAGAGCGGGGTTCCTGGTTTCCATCCGGGAAAAAACGGAGATGCTCCTTCCAAAATCCCTGGAAAGATAGAGGGCCTTGCCGTAAAGGAAAGATATAAATTCATCTTTTGAACGGGAAAGAAAATCCTCGCAGACCCGGATTGTTTTTTCAACCTTCATCTGTGCCAGGAGACTTTCGGCAAGCATGGCAACGCCGTTCCTGTAGAGGGAGCTGGACGGATAATCCCTGATGAACCTCTCAAGTACGGCCTCTGCCGGCGCGTATTCCTTTTTTTCATAATGCTTCTTACCCTTGAGGAAGAGCACCTCGCTTATAAACTGGCTGCCGGGGAACTCAGAAAAAAGCTTATCCCAAATCCTGAAACCTTCAGAAAGATCTCCTCCCGTATAATGGGCATAACCAAGCCCGAAATAACTCTTTTCCCTGACCTGCGGGGAAGAGGCATTCTTCAAAGCGGTATCAAAGAAGGAAATAGATTCAGTGAAATTCTTCATGTTAAAGCTGACAAAACCGAGCTGCATAAAGACCTCCGGTATACCGGGATCATCCGGGAAGTCTTTCGTTATTTCGACCAGCTGGTTCCTGGCCGCTTCCCAGTCGCCCCTGAGCATCTTTATGTTTGCCAGTTCGGAAAATATTTTAAACTTCAGGTCCGGGCCGGCCTTTTCCTTTATCCCGGAAAGCAGGGCTTCCGATTTCGGCAGGTTGTCTCTCCTCTTCTCGATAAGGGCCATCTGGAAAGATGCCCAGGTTTCATACCTGGATCCTGGAAAATCTTTCAAAACGTTGCTGTAGGAATCTAAGGCGCCCCTGTAATCCTTGAGATTGAAAAGGCAATCCCCGAGCTTGAGATGAATGTCGGCAAGAATATCCTGACTGACAATCGAATTCCTGCCGCGCAGAGCTTTTTTCAGGAGTCCTGCCGCCTTCTGGAAATCGTTTTCCCCGTAGTATGCCAGGCCCATGTAGTAATTTACTGAGGAAATATGCCTTGACTTTCCGAACTTCTCGGAAAAAAGCTCCAGAAGGGTCTTGCTTTCCGGCGCTTTCCCGGAATTGAACAAAAATACTGCCTGGCGGAAAAGGGCGTCCTCAACCTGCCTGCCTGTAAATTCGTCCGGGCCGAACCTGCCGGAGTAATCAACGTAAGCAGAAACAGCCATGACGTAGTTTCCCGCCTTGAGGTATGAAAGAACCAGGTATGAAAGGGCGTCCTTAAGGTACAGGGAATCGGGATAATTATCTTTAAGGAATATAAGCTTTGATATGCCTTTCTCGTATTCCCCCATCTGGACATGGTTGGCCGCAGAAAGGAGGTATGCGTAATCAAGATCCCCTGAGCCCGGGTTCTGGCTTATATGCTTTTCAAGCTGGGAGTTGGACAGGGAGTAAAAGCCCCTTTTATGGGCTTCGATAGCCATATCGAGATGGCTGCTGCCATCCCGTACGGCTCCAAAGCATGCCGGAAGAATTGCAAGAAAGATTGGAAATAACCACTTTTTATATCCCATGATCAGATATCTGGTTCCAGGAAGTCTTCCCGGGACTGCCAAAGTTACCCCGGTAAAAGCATGTTAAATCATGATGCCGTTATATGTGGCATAAATGGAAAAAAACGCCTAACCGCATCACTTTATTTTGAGCGATGCGCAAGGACAATTTCTTTTTTACGTGCGGAAATCCAGCCAGGCAGTTGCCGGGGCAAAACTGGTTTGCCCCGGCTGCTGCCATTGATTTTATATTTTTCCTACGTTTGCAGCCTGAAGTCCCTTGTCACTCTGGACTACCTCGAATTCAACCGCATCGCCTTCCTGCAACGTGCGATATCCGTCTCCGGTAATAGCCGAGTAATGCACAAAGACATCCTCGCCGCCTTCTCTCTCAATAAAGCCATAACCCTTGGCGTTATTGAACCACTTCACCTTACCTTTTTCTCTCGCCACTTTACTTCCCTCCTTTCGTACACCCCTACCCCTCAATCCTTGTGTTTTTTTTTGATTTTGGAGATTCAGGGAGTTGATAAAAAAATGAACAATACGATTAACTTTAAACATAGTAGCCTGGTTATGTTTGCGTCAGGATGGTAATTCTCATCATGATCAGGAGTGAACTGTCTCAGATAAGATTTTAAACATCGGACCGAATTTCTTCCAAGTAAAAAGTGTTTCTTTATCATAATACCTTCCATCTTCTTCATATATTATCGAACACTTTCAAAATTTTGTCAAGTCTAAATTTTCTGTTTGCATTTTTCATGGAACAGAAAGCGTCGAGATATGATTTCCCGTTCTCGGTAAAAACCTTGACCGGTTCAATGCGCCTGGTGGTAACCTCGTCGTTCCTGTTCCTGTACTTGATGGAAATCTCCCTTCCCTGGCTTATGGCCTCTTCAATGCTCCTGTGAACAGTTTCCGTATCCACGTAATTTATATCGGAAGTATCCCTGGTCCTGTTGAGAACATCCACTTTTTTTTCTGCAAGAAACCTGAGGAATATCTCGTAGGCCAGCATTGCATCCTTCTCAGCCCTGTGCATTCCTTCCACGGCCAGATTGTACGCACCGGCAAGGGATGACAGGGAGTTTTTGCCATGGCCGAAAGAAAAGAGTGTCTTGGCTATGTGGAGGGTATCGTAAACCGAAGTTTCGGGAAACCTGATGCCGCATCTCCGGAATTCCGCCTTGAGAAAAGGTATGTCGAAATCCGCATTCTGGATCAGGAGGATCTCTCCTTTTATGAAACCATAGATTTCCTGGGCGACATCCCTGAAAAACGGTGCGCGTTCAAGCATTTGGGAAGTAATCTTATTTACAGGCAGACCATTGGCTGGAATCTCCGATTCCGGGTTCAAAAGGGAAGAAAACCTTTTCTTTATA
>JAKPNC010000047.1 GCA_029548585.1 bacterium
TTTACAAAAATTACGGGGGCAGGCATATCTTCAGGCAGGTCAACGCGCTTGCATACGGTGACGGAAGATCTGCCGGCAGGATGGCAGGCATAATAGAAAGGGCCCTTTCAACAAATGGATAATAAATCCCGCAAACCTTCAGGAATTCCCCTCGTGATAGATCTGGTCGGAAAATCCGGGGCCGGCAAGACATACGTGAAGCAGATGCTCATGGAGGAACTTTCAGGAAGGCATACCTGTGTGGATATATCAGACGAAAGGGTATCCGCGATCGATTACCTGGATTTCATTTTGACCAGCCCGGGTGCGTTTGCAGCTTCCATAATGCTTGTGGCGGGACACGTGCCGGTAACATTCAGGAAGACGTTGAAACTCATGAGGAAATGGATGGGAACACAAGTAAGGCTCAAGAAGGCCGTCTCCCTGGAATGCGACTTTGTCCTCAACGATGAAGGGCTGTTCATATGGCTCCAGTGGATAAGGGGAGGCACCCTGAGAAATTTTTCCTTCAGGACACTTTCCCGCGCTGCAAAGGAGAGTTTCTATTATCCCGGACTGACGCTTTTCGTTACGGCCGATTTCGGCCTCAGCGAAGAGAGGCGGATCGCCAGGGACACGGGGAAAAAAAGGCACAGGAACAAGAAACTTGAAAAGAAGGAGGAAAAGGTATTGTCGGTATTCCTCAACAATCTCGGGGAAGACCTTGCGGCGGCCCATGAAGAGGGATTCTTCAGGGTCATTCGTTATAATAACACTGGAAACTTTGACAGGTCTCTGATTGACAAAATCCTTGCATTTAAGGAGGTCCGGGGGCCATGCCTGAGGGACGGAAACTTTTGACAAAAGGCGCGCCCTGCCTTATGATATATTAGGCTTGAGCCCTTATACCGGCCCTCTGGAAGCATTCCTGCGGATATGGAAAAGGAAAAAATGAAAAAAGAATATTTCGCGCATCCGTCTGCGATAATAGATGAAGGCGCTACGATAGGAAAAGGGACAAAGATATGGCATTTCTGCCACATCCTGAGGAATACAATTATAGGTTCCAACTGCGTGCTGGGGCAGAACGTTATGGCAGGGCCGGATGTATCCATAGGCAATAACTGCCGGATACAGAATAACGTTTCCGTCTACAAGGGCGTTACGCTTGAGGATGACGTTTTCTGCGGTCCCTCATGCGTTTTTACCAATGTTATCAATCCGAGGGCCTTCATATCCAGGAAGGAAGGATTCAAAACCACTCTCGTGAAGAAGGGCGCCACAATAGGAGCCAACTCCACCATAATCTGCGGAATAGTGATAGGACGGTATGCCTTTGTCGGGGCCGGTGCGATGGTTCGAAGGAACGTTCCTGACTACGGGCTCGTCATAGGGGTGCCGGCAAAACATTCCGGGTGGATCTGCAAGTGCGGAGTTACCCTCAGGTTCGATGGAAAACGGGCCAGATGCGCCTGCGGAAACGAGTACGAAATGGAAAGCAACGGAATAAGGGCTGCCAGGGAAGAATGACTCGTAAAACGATTTCAAAATTCAAGCCGGCGGGAAATGTTTCCGCCTTACACGGGGTTAACAAGATGCGGGATATCCACTCTCAATACTACGAGGACGGCGTTGATTGGACTTACAGGGGAGAGCGGTTAAGAAGAGAGATGGACAGGATACTCTCGACCATGGAATTCATCCCGGATGGCGTGGATACCATACTTGATGCCGGGTGTGGAAACGGCATTTTTGTTAACAACCTGCCGCCGGGCAAGTACTCGAGAGTCGTGGGACTCGACAGGTCGGAAAGGGCGCTTTCATCCGTTAAGACAGAGAAGGTGGCGGGAGACATCTCCTCACTTCCTTTTCCTGACGGCAGCTTTGACATGGTTGCTTCCCTCGAGGTTCTTGAACACCTTTCAGGGAGAGAATACGAGTCCGCGGTCAGAGAACTCCTGAGGGTAAGCAAAAAGTACATTCTTATTTCCGTTCCCAACGGTGAGAACCTTTCAGATTCTTCCGTAAGGTGTCCCGGATGCCTCTCCCTTTTCAACTCCAACCACCACCTCAGGAGATTTACCGAAAGCTCCCTGTCGGCCGCTTTCGGCGGATGCCGGGTCGTCAGGATGGGCAGTATAGGAAAGGTAAAAAGGATAAGGGAAACTCCCCTTTATAACAGTATCAGGATAGCCCAGAGGAATTTCAGGAAAAACAGCAGCCGGGTAAATGCAGCCTGCCCGTTATGCGGGGAAAAGATATGCGAATCTTCCGGAACCGCTGGAATCCTGCCTGCCTTTTTTTACTCAATGTTCGGCTTATTGATACTCTTTTTCCCTGCCAGGAAAAGGAGAAAATGGATCGTTGCCCTCTTTGAAAAAGGGAAGACGTGATTACAACATGAAAAAAGTCCTCGTTATAACCTGCCGCTTCTCCCAGCCGGACAAGGTGGGCGCCATAAGGTCCAGGGGCATAGCAAGGTACCTTGAAAGGTTCGGATGGCATCCGGTGTTCATTCTCCCCGTCACTCCTTATCCGCCGGGAATGAAACTTGATGTTTCAGAGGCGCATCCCCCTTACCAGAAACATGTGAAGCTTCTCCTGAACAGGGAAGGGAAAAAGAGGCTCAGGGAGACTGCCTTTCCCCTGCCTCCGTTCCCGGAAAGGGTTTATTCTTTTTTCAGGGGGCTGGTCGAATTTCCCGACCCTTATGCAGGCTGGATTCCTTTCGCCTATTATGTCGCATGCGATATAATGGAGAGGGAGAATATAAGACACATGATAACTATTTCGGATCCCGTTTCATGCCATCTTGCCGGATACAGGATTAAGAGGAGATTTCCCGGGGTATTCTGGCTCGCTGATTTCAGGGATCCGTGGGCGCTGTACGTTCCAAACCGGGGCATGAAGCTGCTCGAAAAAAAACTTGAAAGGAAAACCCTCGGGCTTGCCGATGCCATATCCATGGTGACGCCTTCCCTCTCAAAGGATTACCAGGATGCATTTCCAGGGAAAAGGGTTTACACTATTACCAACGGTTTTGATCCGGATGAAATGAGCATGGGCATGGAAAGGAGAAGCGGCCCGTTCACTATTATACATACCGGTTCCCTTTACGGCGGCCTGAGGTCTCCGGAGCCCCTCTTCAAAGCGGTTTACGAGCTTTTAAGGGAGAAGGGAATAGGGGACATATCATTGAAGTTTTACGGGGAGCCGGGACAGTGGCTCATGGAGATGGCAAATAAGCACGGGGTGGCAGGAAAGGTGGAGTCTCACGGCAGGATCGGCAGAAGCGAGATCCTCGGCATGCAGAGAAACTGCCATGTCCTTTTTCTCCCATGGAACCGCATGTCAGAGGGGAAAAAGGTTCTTACCGGCAAAATCTTCGAGTACCTGGCCGCCATGAGGCCCATTCTCTACACCGGAGAAGAAGACAGCGATATAGCCGGCCTCTTAAGGGAGACGGGGGCAGGTGTGACCTGCCCTGATGCTCAGGCGGTAAAGAAGGTTGTGCTTGAGTGGTACATGGAATGGAAGAATCTCGGCGAGGTAAGATACAGGGGCGACAGAAAGGGCATAATGAAATACAGCCACGTTGAGATGGCTTCCTCATTCGCCGGAGTTCTTGAGAGTGGTCAATCGGACCTAACGTGTGAAAGGAAGGATCCTCACAAAAAAAAAGGAGGGGAAAATGGATAGGATCATAGGCCTGGCGGGTTCGGGTTACTGGGGCAGGAATATCCTCAGGAACTTGCACGGTATGGGGGCTCTCCATACCGTATGTGACTCCAATCCGGGGGTTCTCGACGAGTTCAGGGAGAAGTACCCTTCTGCAGGTTATACCCTCTCCTTTCAAGAGATGCTTGACAACCGGGATATCAAGGGGATCGTCCTTGCAACTCCGGCGGTTACCCACTTCGACCTTGCATCCAGGGCAATATCGGCCGGCAAGGACGTAATGGTGGAAAAACCCCTTGCCCTCGATATTTCAAGCGGGTCCAGGCTTGCCGATCTTGCCGCCAGGGAAAAGAGGGTCCTTATGGTGGGCCACATATTGCAGTACCATCCTGCCGTTCTGAAACTCAGGGAAATGGTCTCATCAGGCGTCCTTGGAGAAATATACTACATCTATTCCAACAGGCTGAATATAGGCAGAATAAGGACCGAGGAGAATGTTCTCTGGAGTTTTGCCCCGCACGATATATCAGTGGCAATACTAATGGCCGGAAGCGAACCTGTCGATGTATCTGCAACCGGGGGCGCTTTCCTGAACGGGGAGATACAGGATTCTGTCATTATTTCTCTCGGTTTTCCCGGAAATGTAAAGGGACATGTATTCGTAAGCTGGCTGAATCCTTTCAAGGAGCAGAAGCTTGTATTAACCGGTTCAAAGGCAATGGCTGTCTTTGACGACACCTCGGTCGAAAAGCTTTTTCTCTACCCTCACAGGATAGATGTCCGGGAAGGAAAAGTGCCAGTGGTTATGAAGGCCGAATGCCAGCCGGTGGCCGTTGAGAGCGGCGAACCGCTGAGGTCCGAACTCGAACATTTTATAGATTGCATAAGGACGAGAAAAACTCCCCGTACCGACGCAAGGGAAGGTCTCAGGGTCCTGAAGGTCCTTTCAAGGGCGGAAGAGTCCCTTTCAAAACAATTTTAAGGGTTGGCCGGAATCCTCATATTGTGGTACAATAAAGAATAAAAACAGGGGTAATTCAAATGTACAAGAGATATATAGAAGTATTTTTTTGTTTTACGGCAGTTTTGATGCTCGGGGGATGCGCGTGCTACGAGAAGGAATGGGTGTCCGAAAGGGAAGCGGAGCGCGAGCTTTCAGAGAAGCTTCCCGAAGAGCCCGGCTTTCCCGAATATGTAAAGGATGAAAAGACCGACCAGGTTACTCTTAAAGAGGTTGAAGTGGTAGAAGAGCCCGTAACGAGAAGGATCCCCCGCAGGCCCCGTCGTCCAAAGCCAACCGAACAGAAGCCCGCTGATGAAAAAGCGGAAGATTCCGCTTTGACAACCGGATCATCAGAGCCTCTTCCCGTCCGCGAGGAAAAGCCTGCCCCTGTCGAAGAGAAGCCGATTTTGACTGCCAGGCTGGAAGAGCCTCTTCCGGAGCCGGTAAAAAGCTCTCCTGCCGTTCCTGTGATATCGTCTGAAAAGTCGTATTTCGAAAAGTGGACGGGTGAATGCCTGGTCTACAAGGCGAAATGGAACGTCCTCAATGTGGGCAAGGCTCTTCTTGCCATGAGAGAAACGTCCAATGGATACGGAGAGGTCTATCACCTTGTGGCGGTTTCCGTTCCGGAGGGAATGCTTGCAAACATGGGCATCGGGTATTACAGGATAGATTCTTACCTGGATAAGAAGACCCTTCTGCCCCATTACTATTACCAGTACAGCAAGAATAAGTCAAAAGAAGATATCAGGGAGATATATTTCAACTGGAAGACAAGGATGTACAGGACAAAGACGAGGAAGTTCAAAAACGGGAAGCTTTACAGCACGAAGAACGAAAACGTGAAGCTTGGCTCCTCCGCATATGACGGAATCTCGGGTTTTTACATGCTCAGGGCCCTGGATTTTGAAAACAGGAGCAGGTTCACCGTGCCCCTGGCTCTCAACGAGACATGGGATCTTGTTGTTAACAGGAAGGATAAAAGGACTGAAAACGTATCAATTCTCGGAAGGAAGGACGTGTACATCGTCGAACCCCTGGCGAAAAGCGACGCTGGTTTTTTCACCCAGGGGAAGATGGATATCTGGATAACCGCCGATAACAGGAGGATTCCGGTTTACCTTGAAGGCAAGGCGCCTTTCGGCACGGCCAGGTTTACTCTTGCCAGCGAAATGAAAGTTCCCGCCAGCACGGAGTTTAACATAAAGACCATATCTCAGATTTTGGGCCAAGTGAAATAGATGAAGATCCTATCTATCGAAACTTCCTCAGAAACGGGCAGCGTGGCGCTTCTCCGGGAAGGAAGGATCGAATGCGAGATTCTCTTTGGCTCCGGGGATATTGCCGCCCACCTTGTTTCGGCTGTTGAAAAGGCGCTCGGTGAGTTTCCCTTTGACCTTTCCGCGATCGATCTCTTCGTTGTCTCTGTCGGCCCAGGATCCTGGACTGGAACCAGGCTTGGGCTTTCATTCGCAAAAGGTCTTGCAAGAGGAGATAAAAACAGGATTTATGCTGTTACCACCGCCCAGGGTATCTTCTTCGGTTTAAGGGAAATGAAGCTGAAGGCCCTTTGCCTCGTAAACGCTTACGGGGGAAAGATATTTGTTTCCCGGTTTAACGGGCGTTTCTACTACGGGAGCAAATATTACCCGGAAAAGATTCTGCGGGAAGATCTCCAAAAGGTTTGCGGAAAAGAGGATATCCTCCTCTCCGGTCCGGCCCTCTCCCTTCTTCCCGAAAGTGTCAGGAGGATGAGAAACGTAAGAATTGCCGGCATGAACCATTCTCATCCGAGGGCAGGAATAAACGGCCTGCTCGCCCTGGAGAAGATGGCCAGGAAGATTCCTTCCCTGCCCCCGGATCCATATTATGGAAGATAGAAAAATAAAGATATCGTTCATCATTTCCAGTTCAGAGATAGGCGGCACGGAAAAGATGCTCCTGTCGATGATTGAAAGCCTCGACAGGAAGGTTTTTGAAAGACCCTCTGTCTTTACCATCAAGGGGAGAGGCAAGTTCACCATGGAACTTGAAAGGATGGACGTATCATCTTACACCTTAAACCTGAAGAAGAACCCCTTTCTCTTTTTCCCGCTTCTTTACCGTCTCTGGAAAGAATCTCCGGATATCATACATTCCTTCCTCTTTTACGGTAACATCGCAGGCAGGGTATGCGGGCGCCTTATCGCCACCCGCCTGGTTATCTCCTCCCAGAGAAGCATAGATTCATGGAGGAGGTGGCACCACTGGAAGGTTGACGGCATAACTTCCGCTTGGGCGGATCTGATCATATCCAATTCGCTCTCCGGCAAGGAAGTCCTCGTTCAAAAATCCGGCATCCCCGGTGAGAAGATAATCGTCATATCAAACGGAATAAGCAGCCGGAAGATACCCTGTACAGTCACGAGGAAATCCCTCGGCATAGGAGATTCTGGACTCGTGGTTGGAACGATAGGCAACCTCAGGAAGGCAAAAGGCCACATGTGCCTTGTCGAATCCGCGGGCCGTGTTCTTAAGGAATGTCCGGATACCTACTTCGTAATCGCGGGAGAAGGCAACATGAGGCAGGCTCTGGCCGAAAGGGTGGAAAAGATGGGCATGTCCGGGAGATTTATTTTCACGGGTTTCAGGAGAGACGCGGAGGAGTTGCTCCAGTTATTCGACATATTCGTGCTTCCCTCTCTCTGGGAGGGATTTCCGGTGAGCCTTCTGGAGGCAATGAAATACGGAAAGCCTGCGGTTGCCTTCGGTGTTTCTGATATTCCCCGGATAATAGAAGACGGTAAAAGCGGCATCGTCGTTGAACCTGGATCAGTAAGCCAACTTTCAGCGAGCCTTGTAAAGATGCTTAAAAACGGAGATATGCGCCGTGAGATGGGTATGCGGGCCGGGAAGATTGCAATAGAAAAATACAGCCTCGAAGAGATGATGAGAAAATATACAAGGGCTTACACTGACAATCTTAAAATGGTTGATTTTAATAATAATTGAGGGTAAAATCCTTACCTGTAAACGGGAATTCCAAATGAAAGAAAAAAAGATAAAGAAAGAAGCTTCAGACTGGTTCAAGTCGCTGGTATGGGCAGTTGCGATAGCCGTGATCGTAAGGGTATTTTTGATAGGCAATTTCAAGATCCCGACCACTTCCATGGTACCCACCCTGCAGGTGGGAGACAGGTTGCTTTCTAATAATATCATATTCAAGATCAGGCAGCCGAAAAGGGGAGAGGTCGTGATATTCAAGTATCCCGAAGACCCCAGGAGGGATTTTGTCAAGAGGATGGTGGGACTTCCGGGCGAGAGCCTCCTGATAAGGGACGGAGACATCTACATAAACGGGGAAAAAGTCAAGGTGTCTCTCTATAAAGACATATACTACTATGCCGAAGGATATTACGGGAATTTAAACGATGTCAAGATTCCCGATTCGTCTTACTACGTACTGGGGGATAACAGCATCAACAGCAAGGACAGCAGGTACTGGGGATTCGTACCTGCAAAAAGCATGGTAGGCAAGGCAATATTTATCTACTGGCCGCCATGGAGGATGGGTTTTATAAGGTAAAGTTCCCATCCGGGGAAAAAGGGCCTGGCTATATGAAAAAGAATACAGGTGAAAGAGTAAGCATAAAAGAGGATGACCTGAAGAATCTCAGGGAGAAAGCAGGAAAGCTCAGGAAAACCGAGGAGTCACTGCTTCTTCTCAATCAAGAGCTTTCCGAAATGAAGGACAGGTTTGTCAGACTTGCCGCAGAGTTTGAAAATTTCAAGAAGAGGACGGAGAAGGAGAAACAGGATATATACAGGTACGGTCTGGAAAATTTTATAATCAGGCTGATACCTTTCGACGACATATTTGAAAGCGTTATCAGGCAGATGGAGAAGAAACCGTCGCCTGAAATAATCCACCAGGGGCTCCGGATGTTAAAGTCTGAATTTGCGAAGATTCTTGAAGGAGCCGGCGTGAAACGGATTAATTCGAAAGATGGCATCTTTGACGCCAACCTTCACGAGGCTTCCGAACTGGTTGAAACGGAAGAGCTTGATGAAGGACGCATTATAGAAGAAGACAGGTCGGGATTTTCCCTCAACGACAAGATCATAAGGCCGTCTCTTGTAAAGGTGGCCAGAAAAAAGAGCAAAGAGACAGGCAGAGATGAAAGCGAAAATACCGGCTCCAGCAAAAGTTAACCTTTTCCTTGAAACAGGTATTCCGGAGGGAGGATTCCATCCCCTGGTTTCCCTGGTAGACATTGTTGACCTCTGCGATACAATCCATATATGCAAATCCGTCGAAAACTCCGTTTCTTTCCTGCCAGACCACGGTATTCCAGACGATAATACCGTGACAAAAGCGGTGAACTTCATGAGGCAACGATACGGGCTCGAAGGCGGTTTCGGGATAAGAGTCACCAAGAAGATACCTCCCGGAAGCGGTCTCGGCGGGGGAAGTTCTGACGCCGCATGCGTGCTCAAAGCCCTGATCCCTTTCTGCCGGAATAAGCCGGAAGGCAGGGATTTCGAAAAATCTTCAGCGTCCATAGGAAAGGATATCCCTCTCTTCCTTGCCGGCAGAAGGTGCATGGTGGAAGGATTCGGGGAAAAAGTATCATTTGTGAAAGAGTCTAAACCGTTGTCCTATCTAATCATGGTCCCTCCTTTCCAGGTTTCCACAAGGGTTGTATACGAGAACCTTGACAGGATGGGTATCTCAGGAGATTTGACACGGGCGGCCGGAAAAATTAAAATTATACTTGCCTCGGTTGAATCGTCGGACATACCGGAAATCGAGAGAAATATCGAGAACAGGCTGGCATGCAGTTATTTCGACCTCTACCCGCAGGCGAGGGAGGTGAAGAAGCACGTAGAAGACAGGATCGGCAAGAAGGTTTTTGTTTCAGGAAGCGGAGGGAGTCTCTTTGCAGTTTTTGCCACCATGAAAGAGGCAGAGGCAAATGCTGGAATTGCAGGAATGGCCGGATGGAGAAGCTTCGTTGTCAGCAGCAAAAAAACTTCTTGGGAGGACCCATGGAAATCACTGAAACCAGGATTTCTCTTGTCGGAAGACCTAACAGCAGACTGAGGGCCTACGCTTCCGTAACCTTTGACGATGTTTTCGTGGTCAGGGATATAAGGATAATCGAAGGTAAGAAGGGGCTTTTTGTTGCAATGCCGAGCAAGAAGATGCAGAGAGACTGTCCAAAGTGCGGATTCAAGAATCCCATTACAAACAGGTTTTGCGGCTCGTGCGGAACGACACTAAATCCCGTTGAAGAAAAGGAATTCGTACCTTCCCAGCAGCACCGGGATCTTGCCCATCCGATAAAGACGGAGTTCCGGGAATACCTTCAGCATAAGATTCTCGAGGAGTACGACCTGGAGAACGGGAAGCATTAAAAAGGTAAAAGGTTCTTTTTAAATAATTGAAATGTTATGAAAGGTAAAAGGTCGGTGAACCACGTCCTTTCAAAGGCAACAGGCTGAAAAGCCTCCATAACCCGTTTTGCCCTGACGTGCTTTGTCATCTGTCCCACCGATTCGGCGGGAGTACCAGGCAATGCTCTTTATTCATCTCATGGCATCTCTCAGGAAGAGGAATTAAAAGTTGGGAGATGGTAAGTTTCAGTTTGAATTGACGGGATTGGTTGGATATCCATCATAAATGTTTGCCCGGTAGTGTAACGGTAACACACCGGTCTTTGGAGCCGAGGTTCGAGGTTCAAATCCTCGCCGGGCAGCCAATTCTGATCAAAATTGGCAGAGAATTGAAAAGATAGCTCTGGGAAGGAATGAAAGATTCTGTTCTTTCAAATTTCCAATTTCAATAAAGGCATTTATTAGGGGAGCATGGATGTTTACCCGCTTCCGCAGTCTTGTCTGCCAAAACTTTGGTGGAGGTGGAAGCCACGGGCTGTGCCCGTGGGAGCTCCACAAAAAAGCAACCGGTTTTGTGACAAGATATTTCCATGTTAACTCAGGGTACTGATAAAGATAATTCTTATTTAACTGACCGACTTAACGTGCATATCTATCCATAGCTCCAATATATCAGAATGTAATTGAAGATTCCATAAGGAAGAGAGAAAGGTAACAATGGATAATAAACTCGCGGTTCTCATACTTGCTGCAGGAAAGGGCAAGAGGCTTGGAGGCCAATCCCAGAAGGTTATGAGGATGATTGGCGGCAAGCCGCTCATAATTCACCTGCTCGAAAAAATAGAAGTTCTCAATCCTCACAAGGTTATTCTTATCGTCGGTTACAAGAAGGACGAGGTATTACAGTATATGAAGGGGCGGGACGTGGAGTATGCCACACAGGATATTCCCATGGGAACGGGCCATGCCGTCATGCAGGCTGCAGGACTCCTGAAGGATTACGATGGCGACGTACTGATATTATGCGGGGATGTTCCTTTTATTACCGTAAATACCTTGAAAAAACTCGTAAATTCTCATCACAGGGATGGAAACAGCGCTACCATCCTTACTTTTATTGCGCATAATCCCTTCGGATACGGGAGAATAAAAAGGAACGGTTCGGGCAGTGTCGAATCCATCGTGGAGGAAGTTAACGCCACTTGTGAAGAAAGGAAGATAAACGAAGTCAACGCCGGTGTATACGTCTTCGACAGGAAGGATCTTTTCTCAGCCCTTGAAGAGGTGAAGCCTGACAGCGTAAAGGGAGAGTATTACCTGACCGACGCTGTTGAGATAATGTCTGTCTGTAATAAAAGAATAGAAACCTGCACCACGGACAGACCTGATGAGTGCATGGGGATAAATACCATTGAAGATCTTAAAAGAGCCGAAGATTTCTTAATGAAGGAGAAGACACAATGAATAACTGCCTCATATTATCAGGGAATTCCAATACCAGTCTTGCCTCAAGGATAGCGACATGTCTTGATAAGAAGCTCGGTGTGATGGAAATCTACAGGTTTAAGGACGGTGAAACGGGCATCAAGATCGAGGAAAATGTCAGGGGCAAGGATGTCTTCATGATACAGTCAACCTGTCCCCCCGTTAACGAGAATATAATGGAACTTCTTATAGCCCTTGACGCCATCAAAAGGGCTTCCCCAAGGAGGGTTACAGCAGTTCTTCCCTATTACGGTTACGCCAGGCAGGACAGGAAGGACAGGCCGAGGGTTCCGATTACCGCCAAGCTTATCGCAAACCTTCTCGTTTCAACGGGTGTTGACAGGCTTCTGACCATGGATCTCCACACTCCTCAGATACAGGGGTTTTTCGATATCCCTGTTGACCACCTGTTTGCAGCGCCCGTGATGGTAAAATACCTGCAGGAGAGAAAGATGAATAAAACAGTCGTTGTCGCACCCGACGTGGGAGGCGTCAAGACTGCCCGAGCTTTTGCCAAGAGACTTAACGGGAAGCTTGCCATAGTCGACAAGAGAAGGTTGTCTCCCGACCAGATAGAGACTGTTCACCTTATAGGAGATGTCAAGGGATGCGATGCAGTGATAGTTGACGACCTGATTTCGACGGGAAGCACCATTATAGAAGCGGCACAGATATTGTTGGAACACGAAGCTTTATCGGTTTGTGCCACCTGCACTCATCCGGTTCTTTCATCGGAAGCCGTCGAAAGGCTTAACCAATCTCCCATTAAGGAAATAGTAGTCACCGATACGATTCCAACTACCAATCTACCTGGCAAGTTTACAACTCTTACCGTTTCAGATCTTCTGGCTGAAGCAATAAAGAGAATTCATCTCGAAACTTCTGTCAGCTCACTCTTTATTTGATTTGTTGCAGGCCGGCGGGAATTTTCCCGTCAACCCATTGAACCTTTTTTCCTATGATTCGCTCTTTTAGAACTCCATCTCAATTTTCTTTTTCTTCTTCTCATTTTATATTGGCTACTTTTTCTTCGGCGCTGCCTTCTTGACAGCTTTCTTCGGAGCTGCTTTTTTTACTGCTGCTTTCTTGACCGTCTTCTTCGGAGCAGCCTTCTTTGCCACAGCTTTTTTGGGTGCAGCTTTCTTTGCTGCAGCCTTCTTCGGCGCTGCTTTTTTTACTGTCCTCTTCGGCGCTGCCTTCTTTTTCATAACCATTTTCTTCACCTCCTCTTTACATGAATTCCGCCTGAAATTTTTCCGTTCTCCGACGGAAAAGCATGTTTTGTCAACATATATTAAAATTGAAATTATTAATTTTGTCAAATATTTCTTAACAAATGTTATAATAATATCACGTTGTCGAGGGAGCAACACATCAACGGCACGGAGGAATACAATGAAATTTCTAATAACAGGAGGTTGTGGTTTTATAGGTTCGCACCTTGCAGAACGCCTGCTGGCAGACAACCACGAGGTCTCGGTGATAGACGATCTGTCGACGGGAAACCTTGAAAACGTTTCCGGGATACACGGAAAGAAGAATTTTCACCTGGTAGTAGACACCGTCATGAACGAGGTAATGGTTTCCGAGCTCGTTGAAGAGAGCGATTTCGTTTTTCACCTCGCTGCGGTTGTCGGAGTGAAAAGGGTGATGGAGAATCCCGTGGATTCAGTCGTGATAAACGTTGAGGGAACATACAACGTCCTGAAATCCTGCGCCCGGTTCAAAAGGAAAATTCTGATTGCATCAACTTCAGAGGTTTACGGAAAGAATGAGAGAATACCCTTTGGAGAGGATGCCGACATAATCATAGGCAGTACCAGGAAAAAGAGATGGAGTTATGCCTGCGCAAAGGCAATGGATGAATTTCTCGCACTGGCATACCATGAGGAGAAGGGACTTCCCGTAATCATAGTGAGGCTTTTCAATACCGTCGGTCCGAGGCAGAGCGACAGATACGGAATGGTCATTCCCAGGTTCATAAGCCAGGCCCTTTCAAAGAGTCCTTTGACTGTTTTTGGGGACGGAATGCAGACCAGGTGTTTCATCCACGTGGCCGATGTCCTGGAGGCCCTCATCTCTATCATCGGTCAGGAGAAGGCGTTTGGAGATGTTTTCAACATAGGAAGCTCGGAAGAAATAACCATAAAGGATCTTGCCTCGAGAATCATAAGAATGACAGGGAGTTCGTCCCGCATAGAGTTCGTGGATCCAGGCAGTCTGTACAAGTCTGGTTTCGAGGATATGAACAGGAGGGTTCCGGACACTTCAAAGATAAGGGATCTTATCGGCTTCACCACCAGGTATAAAACTGACGACATACTCAGGGAGTGCATAGAAGGCATGTCAAAATGAAAAGCTTAAAGAAAATTTTCAGCCAGGATAAATCAAGCTTCATCCTGATTGGAATACTTGTCTCCGCTTTTCTCATAAGGCTCATATATCTTTTTCAATTCAGGGATACCGTATTCTTCGATCCTCTTCTTATGGACAAGCATGACCAGAAGACCTTCATGCTCTGGGCCCGGCAGATACTCGAACACCCATGGTACGTGGATGGAAAGATCTTTTACATGGCCCCGCTTTATCCATACTTCCTTGCCCTTCTTCTTTTCCTTCTTTCAGGAAGTCTCATGCTTGTGATCTCGTTCCAGCTTCTCATGGATACGGCCGTATGTGGTTTTCTCTTCTACCTTGGCAGGAAGATCCACAACAAGTGGACCGGGTACCTGGCCGCTTTCCTTGCCTGCTTCTACAGGACATCGGTGGTCTACGCTTCCTCGGTTCTAAGCGACAGCCTCATATTTTTCCTTTACATATTTTTCATTTTTCTGGTATACCGCTCCATGGAGAAAAAAACGGTTGCATCCTGGGTGTCTGCGGGCATAGTGCTGGGGCTCGCGGCTCTTTCAAAGCCCACCATAGCGGTCTACCTGCCTTTCCTTCTTGCCGGCCTTTACGCGTACCCCGGAGAAAAGCTCCCTCGCACGGGATTGCCGGTGAATCTGCAGCCAATTCTGGCCATCCTCATTCTTGTGGCATCTTCTGCAATGGTCATACTTCCGGTCACCCTGAGGAACTTCTGTGTCGGAGGAGAGCTGGTTCCCATATGCACAAACGGAATGGTAAACTGGCAGATAGGCAACAGCTCGGATTCCATCGGTCTCTTCTACTATCCCAGGGGCGAGCTGCTCAGCCCGTTTTCAGATGCCTTTTGGCGGCTCTTCCTGACGAAGCTCAACATATTCTTCACAAGCTACGAGTGGCCCCAGAATTTGAATGTTTATCTGGTTGAAGACCTCATTCCCTTTCTCAAAACGGCATTCGTGAAATTCGGATTCGTTCTTCCGGCCGGTATTGCAGGCACGATTCTGATGATGAGGGACTGGAGAAGAAATTTCATATTCGTTTCGTACGCTTTTGTCAACGTGCTCTGGGTCGTTCTTTTTTTTGTGGTTGACAGATACAGGCTGTCCGCGGCCGGATGTTTCATGGTATCGGCCGCATTTCTGGTCGTGTGGACTCTTGAGAGCATGAAGAAGAAGAGCGTACTGCTTCCCGTCTTGCTCTGGGCTGTTGCCGGAACTTTTGCATATTTTTACGACATAACGCCCGGCCAGAGGGTGCCATCTGCCTCCGTGGAAACATTCGCGGCACTGAGCGTTAAAAATATCCAGAACGACCTTTCCACCGGCAGGATGGAAGCCGCCCTTGAGAAAGCAGAGACTTACCGCAGGTTCCTGCCGGATGATTTCAGGTCCAGTTTCATGCTTGCCTGCGTGCTTTCGGGGATGGGCAGAAACGAGGCCGCAGCCTATTACCTCGAAGAGACGTTAAGGATAAACCCGGAGTTTGTGCCTGGCCGCGAATTCCTGGAGTCTATAAGGCCAGAATAAAATGTGCTTCTTTGACATTGGTATGCTGAAAACAACTTGAACCCGGTGACTGACCATGGAAAATAAAACCGAAGAAATAAGGGATCGTTTCATAGAGGCGGTAGGTAACATGGGCGAGAGCATAGGTCTTAACAGGACGGTGTGCCAGATATACGCCCTGTTGTATATGAGTCCCGACCCGCTTTCCCCTGCCGATATAGGCAGACTCCTGGGAGTCAGCAAGGGGAACATAAGCATAAATATGAAGAAGCTCGAGGAATGGAACGCCGTGAAAAGGGTTTGGAGAAAAGGATATGCAAGGAGTCTTTACAGCGCCAATGAAGACATAGAAAGTATTGTTATCGAAAAACTCAAAACAGGCATTGAGAAAAGAGTTTCCCATATGAGAGATACGCTTGCGGAGCTTAAAACTTCAATAAAGTCGGAATCTGGCAAAAGGGGAGACAAAAAAATAAACAGGCATTATTCAGACTCCATCTCCAGGATGGAAGGCCTTCTGAAGCACTCCGAGCTTTTTACTGAAAACATAGATCTTCTCAAGTCCCTTCTCAAAAAATAGCCCGAACTGCGGGCGGGGACGCTTTTGTGTGAACCATTGTGAAAAAGAACGCCCTCTCTTGACAAAAACGTTTAATAAGTTTAAAATATATTAAACAAATCTGAACATTCAAAGGATAAAAAATGGGCAGAAGGGCATTGATCACGGGTATAACCGGACAGGACGGCAGTTATCTTGCGGAGTACCTGCTTGAAAAAGGCTATGAAGTTCACGGCATCATAAGAAGGGCAAGCACTTTTAATACGGTTAGAATCGACCATATCCTTTCAGATTTTCACTCTCCGGACACACGTCTTTTTCTCCATTACGGGGATTTGAGCGACAGCGGTCAGCTGGATAACCTCATTTACAACATACATCCTGAAGAAATATATCATCTTGGAGCCCAAAGCCACGTCAGAGTGAGTTTTGATATGCCCGAATATACGGGTAATATTACGGCTTTGGGAACAATACGTATTTTGGAAGCAGTGAGGCGAAGCGGCATAAAAACAAAATTTTATCAGGCAAGCAGCAGCGAGATGTTTGGAGATGCTTTGCCTCCCCAGAATGAAAATACGCCATTTAAACCCTGCAGCCCTTATGCCGTTGCAAAGGTTTATGCCTATTGGATGGCAAAAAATTGCAGGGAAGGCTACGGCCTTTTCGCCTCCAACGGTATCCTTTTCAACCACGAATCGCCGCGACGCGGTGAAACCTTCGTAAGCCGGAAAATTACCAGGGCAATTGCCAGGATTCTCAAAGGCGAGCAGGATATTCTTTATCTCGGCAATCTTAAGGCAAAAAGAGACTGGGGATTTGCCCCCGAATACGTGCAGGCCATGTGGCTGATACTCCAGCAGGATAAGCCGGACGATTATGTCATAGGAACCGGGATTTCTCATTCGGTCAGGGAGTTTGCAGAAAAGGCATTTTCTTACGCAGGACTTGACTGGGAAAAGCACGTAAGGATAGATCCCAGGTATTTCAGGCCGAGGGAGGTGAATAACCTCGTTGCCGACATAGGCAAAGCAATAAAGGAATTAAAGTGGAAGCCACGCATAACATTTGAAGAACTTATAAAAATAATGGTCGACTATGATATGTTGGAAGTAGGATTAAAACCGGTAGGGGAAGGCCGAAAAATAGTTGAAAAGGAAAATTTCCACTGGACAAAATTTCATGAAAATGGAAAAGTTTAAGCCGAAACAACAGATTGGGGTTGGCGGTTTTATTTTTGGCCCAAAAGAAAAAAAGCATATAAACGAAGTTATTAAATCCAATAGATTATCTTATGGTCCAATGTCTCAAAAATTTGAAATGCAATTTGCACAAGCCCATGAATGTCAATACGGAATTTTCTGCAATAGTGGCACAAGCGCATTGGATATGGCAATTGCAGCCCTAAAAGAAAAGTATAAATGGAATAAAGGAGACGAAGTAATTCTTCCCGCGATAACTTTTATTGCTACCTCGAACATGGTTTTAAAAAATGATCTTTTACCTGTTTTTGTTGATGTGGACAGAAAGACGTACAATATAAATCCTGCACTTATTGAAAAGCATGTTAACAATAAAACGAAAGCGATTATCCCTGTCCACCTGTTTGGGATGCCTGCCGATATGTCGCCCATTGTGAAAATAAGCCGTAAATACAACCTCCGCATTATAGAAGATTCCTGTGAAACCATGTTCGCATGCTACAAAGGGAAAAAAGTCGGTTCCTTCGGTGATATTGGATGCTTTTCAACATATATAGCCCATTTTCTTGTAACCGGGATAGGCGGATTGTGTACTACTAATAACCGTGATACGGCTGTGATTTTGCGAAGCCTTATGAACCACGGAAGGGATTCAATATATATTTCTATTGATGATGACAAAAAGAAAAATTCTAAACGTTTTTTCAGAGTTGTCGACAGGAGATTTAAATTTATCAGGCTTGGACACAGTTTCAGGGCAACCGAACTGGAGGCTGCAATAGGCCTGGGACAACTTGAAAACATTGGGAATATTATTTTGAAAAGGCAAAAAAATGCGAGATACCTGACAGAAGGATTAAATGGCCTTGCAGAGATTCTGCAGTTGCCTGAAATACCATCTGACAGAGACCATAATTTTATGATGTACCCAATTGTTGAAAAAACAGGCAGGAAAAAGGAACTTATTTATTTTTTGGAAAGCAACCTTATTGAAACAAGGGATTTAATGCCGCTTTTGAACCAGCCGGTATATGAAAAACTTTTTGGTAAAATTGAGGACAAATATCCCGTTGCCAAATGGCTGAATAAGAACGCTTTTTATATAGGATGCCATCAATATCTAAAAAAAGCAGAACTCGATTATGTGATAGAAAAGTTCCATGAATTTTATAAAAAATGAAGAATATTAATTTCTGGCAAAATAAAAGAATTCTGATAACAGGAGGATGCGGTTTTCTTGGCAGGCATCTGATTTCTAATATAAAAGGGAAAACCAGAACATCTGATTTAATTATTATTCAAAGAAAAGATTTCGATTTAAGAAAAGAGAAAAATATCGAGAGGTTGTTTAAACAACATAAAAATATAGATATTATCATACATTTGGCTGCAGATGTTGGCGGAATTGCCTACAATAGGAAATTCCAGGGAGAAGTTTTTTATAACAACCTGATTATGAACACATTGCTGATGGAATACTCAAGATTGAATAAGATAGGGAAATTTGTTGGAACTGGAACGGTCTGTTCCTACCCGAAATTTACACCGGTTCCTTTTGTGGAGAAGAACTTATGGTTGGGGTACCCCGAGGAGACTAATGCGCCTTATGGGCTTGCAAAAAAGATGATGATAGTACAGGGTGAGGCATACAAAAAGCAGTTCAATTTCAATTCAATACATCTGCTAATGATAAATCTTTACGGACCCGGAGATAATTTTGATAAAGAAGACTCTCACGTTATTTCAGGACTGGTTAGAAAATTTATGGAAGCAAAACTGAAAGGTTTGAAAGAAGTGGTGGCTTGGGGCACGGGTAAAGCTACCAGAGAATTCTTGTTTGTAGAGGATGCAGCAGAAGCAATTACATTGGCAACTGAACGATATGATAAACCTGAGCCAGTGAATATAGGCTCAGGAAGAGAAATTTCAATAAAAGACCTGGCATATTTAATTGCTGAGCTAAGCGGATTTAAAGGCGTTATCAGATGGGATAAATCAAAACCTGATGGACAACCCAAAAGACGTCTTGATAATAATCTTGCAGAAACAGAATTTGATTTCAGGGCATCAACCTCCTTAGAAGAAGGACTCAAAAAAACAATCAGTTGGTACCGCAAAAACATGGAGGGCAAATGAAGCCTAAAGTGGTGATATTGTGCGGAGGCAGGGGAACAAGGATGAAAGAAGAGACGGAGTTCAAGCCCAAGCCTCTCGTCGGGTGGGAGGAAGGCCAATTCTCTGGCACATAATGAAGATATATTCGCATTA
>JAKPNC010000059.1 GCA_029548585.1 bacterium
TGAGAAATTCTGTCGTTCTGCCTCAAGCACCTTTACCGTCTTGCCGGTTCCGTGAGGCAGAACGACAGAATTTCTCACCGGCTGCTGCAGCTTTTTAGTATCCACGCCGAGGTTTATGGAGAGTTCAACCGTCTCGTCAAACTTGCTTTTATGCATACCCTTGATCTTCTCCACAACTTCTTCAATCTCATACACCTTGTCTTTCTCAAGACCGTCTAAGAGGTTACTGTACCGTTTGGATTTTTTCACTTTCGTCTCCTTTAAACCATTCAATCGCCTATTTCCACTCCCATGCTCCTGGCCACGGCTTCAACTATCTTAACCGCGCTTTCCAGCTTCACGGTGTTAAGGTCCGGCATTTTTACCCTGGCAATATCCTCAAGCTGCTTCTTGTTTATCTTCCCAACCTTTTCCCTGTTTGGCACCCCTGAACCCTTGACGATATTGACCGCTTTCTTTATAAGCTCGGCGGTCGGGGGCGTCTTTGTCACGAAAGAAAAAGTCCTGTCATCGTAAACAGTGAGGATAACGGGTATCGTGCCTTCCTTCCCTTTTGTTTCAGCATTGAAACTCTTGCAGAACTCCATTATGTTGACTCCATGCTGTCCCAGCGCCGGACCAACGGGGGGAGCAGGGGTAGCAGCGCCTGCCGCAATCTGGAGTTTTATCAAAGCCTTTATCGGTTTGTTCGCCATCTGATTCACCCCTTTATGTTTTTTCAACCTGCCAGTAATTCAATTCAACCGGAGTAGCCCTTCCAAAGATGGATATGCTTACTCTCAACCTTTCCTTGTCCGGGTATATTTCCTCTACCAATCCGTCAAAATTCACAAAAGGCCCGTCGGTGATCTCGACCTTGTCCCCAACCGAGAACTCCACCTTGGGCGTTGTCTTTCCCTTTTTCTCTTCAACCTCGTTCATTATCTTTTTTGCCTCGTACTCAGAGAGGGGAACGGGATTTCCCGCCCCGAGGAATTTTATGACTCCCTGGGTCATCTTAATCTTGTGCCATATCATGTCATCGGCAGATTCGTCTATCTCGACAAGGATGTATCCAGGCCAGAATTTCCTGCTCCTGACCTTCTTCTCCCCCTTTACAACCTCTGTGACGTCTTCCTTCGGAATGACTATCTGCAGGATCTTTTTGAGAACGTCGTCATCCTGGTTGTTAAGAAGCTTCTTTATCTTGTCTTCATGCCCGGTTTTCACCTGGAGAATAAACCATTTTCCCATTTTTTCACCTTAAGAAGATCCTGATCAGCCCTGAAAAGAGGATATCGGCAATCCCGAGATACACAGAAAAGAGGATCATGAAAACCACTATGACCCCGGTCGTTATCTTCAGAACCTTTTTCTCGGGCCAGCTGACCTTGCCAAGCTCGTTCATTACACTGTTAATGAAACTCAAGATTTTCTTTTTCATTGTCAAATCCCTTTGCAGGCCTGGGAGGATTCGAACCTCCAACCCACGGATTTGGAGTCCGTTGCTCTGCCAGTTAGAGCTACAGACCTGTATGTATCAAATTTTAAAACTTGAAACCGGCTTTTTGCATAGAAAATTTAATATTATAACACAAAAAAATAAAAATACAATTTTTTTTGCGAAAATTTCCGCTTCTCTTCAAATCTCTCAATTTTCATGAAACCGGTTTCAGGCCTTGCCTTCCTTGTGAAGTAAATGCTTTCCGCAGGATGGACAGAATTTTTTAGCCTCCATCTTATCCTTCTTCACCTTTTTGTTTCTCGTTGTGTAATAGTTCCTTGCCTTGCATCCGTCGCAAACCAGTGAAATGATATCTCTCATTATATTTTCCCCTCCGGGTACAGGCTTCTTCGCCTCTTCATCAGAGAATTTCAGTCACGGCGCCTGCGCCCACGGTCCTGCCGCCTTCCCTGACTGCAAACCTCTGGCCTTTCTCCAGGGCTATGGGATAGATAAGAGTGACTTCCATCTCCACGTTGTCCCCGGGCATAACTATCT